>DMSR01000181.1 GCA_003457145.1 Bacillus sp. (in: firmicutes) | reverse complement strand
TGCAGCCGCTGCTGCCGCTGCTGCCCTTTGTCTTTCTAATTCAGCTTGTCTTGCACGTTCTGCAGCAAGAGCCGCCTGGCGTTTTTGTTCCAGTGCAATTGCCTGTTGGAGGGCGGCTTCTTGAGCAACTAAAAGTTCAGCT
This sequence comes from Bacillus sp. (in: firmicutes), assembly GCA_003457145.1. Taxonomy (GTDB): domain Bacteria; phylum Bacillota; class Bacilli; order Bacillales; family Cytobacillaceae; genus Mesobacillus. Next base: position 6,739 of record DMSR01000181.1, on the reverse strand, counting down.
TCCTCTTCCGCTTCCAACATTTCACCATGCATTTGTTCTTCTTCCTGCTTAAGCGTAGCCATCAATCTATTCTTCTCGGTAATTTGGCCATTTAGCTTCGCTGTAAGTGCCTCTAAATCCTTCTTCATTTGCTGAAGATTGGCAAGCTTCGTTTCCACTTGCTGCTGCTTTGTTTCAAGATCTTCTTTATCTTTTCTATGCTGTTCAAGGATATCTTTATCAGCCTGGACGATTGTTGTTACCGCACTGACACGGTCAATGAAGTCACTGAAGCTTTGAGCTCCAAGCAGCACGTCCATATAACTAACAGTGCCGCCGCTCTCCTGTAAAGAACGAGCCCTGTCCTTAAGCAATTCATTACGCTTGTCAATTCGCTCGATCAGTATAACGATCTCGCCTTTTAACTTCTCGACCTCAGCATTTGTTTCTTCAATTTCTGCATTCTTTGCTGTTATCTTATTAGTGGCATCTTCAACAGCTAAATCAAGACGTTCCACTTCTGCTTTAATTTTTTCCTGTTCGGTTTGCAGGACGCCAATCTTTGACTTTTTCTCGTTTATTTTAGCATTTATGCCTGAACGCTCATTGCTAAGTTCCTTTTTCTGTTCTTTAAGATCAGATATCTTCGATGCGGATGCATGATTAAATGATAATGGGCTTACTAAAGAACCCAGGCTTAAAGTACTGACTATTGCCAGTGAGAGTATCTGTTTTTTCACTAGAACTTTACCCCTCTCGAACTTTTGATAGTTTCGTAACTTCGTCTTTCTATCTATCGTCTATATGTAGTGTAAAGGAACTCCCTTTACACTTTTAAAAACTTGCGGACGGACATGAGACTTCCCCAGATTCCAATCGCAGCACCCATGATGATCAGGATTGCTGATAGCTGGTAAACAAACGGGTTAAATTCAAGCAATTTTATAAAGTGATCTTTCAGCCTGTCATTCAGGAAATCGTAAGCATAATAATAGGCTGTTGAAACTATTGCAATCGGGATGATTGCCCCCAAAATTCCTAACCAGAGGCCTTCTAGAAAGAATGGCCATCTAATGAAGCTGTTTGTGGCCCCGACAAGTCTCATAATTTCAATCTCGCGCTTACGGGCAATGATTGTGATCTTAATTGTGTTGGAAATCAGGAACATTGCTGTAAATAGAAGCCCTACAATTAAAATGAGGCCGACATTCCGGCTTATTTTTATAAAGCTGAAAAGCTGTTCAACCTTACCCTGTCCATATTTGACACTGGTTACATACTCTAGCTTTTCGATCTGCTTGGCAACTTTCATTGTATCGGTTGGATTTTTCGTCTTTATGACGAAGACATCATTTAAAGGGTTATCTTGTTCAAACAGTTTAAAGGCTTCGCCTTCTTCACCCAGGCTCTCAATCAAACTAGTAAGCTCAGCCTCTTTAGGGGAAAACTTAATACTTTTGATCCCAGCCACCTTGTTGATCTGCTGTTCCAATACCTCTTTATCTTTGTCGTTCGCTGCTACGTCCACATGGACGCGAATCTCAACATCCTCCTCAATGGTGGATGCGACCTTATTTAAATTCATCATAATGACGAAAAAGACACCGACCAAAAGCAAGGTAACGGTCACGGCACTTACGGATGCGAATGTCATCCAGCCGTTTCGGCCTATACTCTTAAAGCTCTCTCGGACATGTCGGCGGAATGTTCTAGCTTTCATATCCGTATTCACCCTTCACTTCGTCACGGGCAATCCTGCCATTTTCAATAGCAATGACACGATGCTTGATTGTGTTGACGATTTCTTTGTTATGGGTTGCCATGACAATCGTGGTTCCCCTTAGGTTGATTTCTTCAAAAATGTTCATGATTTCCCATGATGTGTCAGGATCCAGATTTCCTGTTGGCTCATCCGCAATTACCACTTTTGGTGCGTTCACGATTGAACGTGCAATGGCAACCCGCTGCTGCTCTCCGCCAGAAAGCTCTGTGGGAAGGGCTCTGGCTTTATGCTTGAGACCTACAAGCTCTAAAGTTTCCATAACTCGTTTTTTGATATATTGCGGCTGCTCTTCTATTACTTCCATTGCAAAAGCGACATTTTCATAGACTGTAAGAGTATTGAGCAATTTGAAATCCTGGAACACTACTCCTATATTTCTTCGGAGCAAGGGAACTTTACTATTTTTGAGCTTCGCTAGGTCTACACCGTTTATAATGATTGACCCTTTAGAAGGTTTCACTTCCCGGTACATCATCTTTATAAAGGTAGATTTCCCGGCCCCGCTGGGACCTACTACGTATAAAAATTCACCTGCATCTATATTCACATTAATCCCGTTAGCGGCAGTAACACCGTTCGAGTATGTTTTATAAACATCCTGCATTTCTATCATTTTGTATCACCTTAGAAAGTTAGTCATATAGTTCGGCTAATCTTCGACATTTTGCAACAAACTTATTATAGCATCTTCACCTAGCAAAAAAACCGTTTTAATTATTACAGTTTCTTTTCAATTTCCGAGTTTATATCCATTAAATTCCTATAAAGGCTTATAAATCTATTATTTTTGCGTTTATTTTTCGACGTAAATATTGGTTTTTCTAATTGTATTGTGATATGTAGCTAATTAAAATTAATATACTATTCAGATTAATTACAAACACGTAACAAGTATGTAACAAATGTTTATGGCGGATCTGTGAAGCTTGCTGAATTGATGAATAATTTGGGAAGTTGAAAAAATTGCATGAAGCCAGCATTTGCAAAATAAAAAAAACGCCCTATTACAGGACGCTTCCTTCGTGAGACTATTTTTTGTTTGCAAGCCATTCAGCAACGGCGCTTGCATCGTCGCCTTCCAATAATTTAGGAGGCATTGAACCTTGTCCTTCTGCAATTACTTTTTCAATGTCTTCCTGTGATAGGCGGGAACCAACGTCGCTAAGCTTAGGCCCTACTCCGCCTTCAAGATCGCCGCCGTGGCAGCTTGAGCATTTTTGGTTATAAAGCTTTTCTGGATCAGCACCTGCAGTATCACCGCCGCCAGCTTCATCTCCACCGCCGCCGCCGCAAGCTGCTAGTACTAATGAGGTTCCCATTAGTAAAGCCAATAGTTTCTTCTTCAAATATAACTCCCCCTAAGAAAATTTTACATACACGACTATTTTATACCAAATTTACGCTCTTTTAAAACCCTCGCCCAAGACTTCGGAGGCATCCATCACGATAACAAATGCAGAAGGGTCAACGGATTGGACCAATTGTTTCAATTTTGTGAACTCCGTTTGATCCACGACACACATGATAATCGGCCGTTCTTGGTCAGTATAGCCGCCGTATGCTGATAGTTTTGTCACTCCACGGTCAATTTTATTCAAAATGGCCTCACGAACTTCTTCCTGCTGGTTGGTGATGATCAATGCCATCTTTGAGCGACCTATACCAACCTGGACAAGGTCTATGGTTTTACTTGTTACATAAAGGCCGATTAAAGCATAAAGGCCTCTTTCAATATCGAAGACAATCGCTGCTGATAGTACGATCAAACCATCAATCATAGCCACGCAGGTACCGAGGGAAAGTCCCGTGAACTTATGGATGATCTGGGCAGCCAAGTCCGTTCCACCCGTTGAGGCATTCCCGCGAAAAACAATGCCAAGTCCTAGGCCCACACCGATTCCGCCAAATAACGAGCCTAGCAGCGGATCCATCGTCCATGCTTCAACATCCTTCGTCAGAAAAACCACAAAGGGGAGAAATATCGTTCCCACAAGAGTTTTATACCCATACTGCCGTCCAAGTAACACAACCCCAGCAATAAACAATGGAATGTTAAAGGCCCACTGCACAAAGGCCGGTTCCCAGCCAAGGATGGCATCCAGAATCGTACTGATACCGCTCACCCCGCCGGAAGCAACACGGTTCGGGAGCAAGAATACGTTGAACGACACCGCCACGATTCCTGAACCAATTATCACATATAAATATTCAATCAGTTTTTCTAAAGTTGGATTTAATGCTTTATTATTACGCCTCTTCTTCAACTTGCATATCCCCTTTTTTTCTATTATCTAAGGTTCACGGGCAGTTAGAGCCAGCTTCAACCTTTCCAAAAACCGTAAGAAACACGTAATCCCGTCCAGCTAACCAGAAGACAGTTATGACGTAAACCGATCACTTCCATTATACCGTCAGTGAGTATAGCATGCGTTAAAAAAGCTGTAAACGCTAGTAGTGTACCGTATTAAAGTGATCAATAGCATGAATTTTAAGTTCTGGAATGTTAGTATGATACGGCCCAGCGACAAAATTTTAAAAAAAGCGAAAAGAAGTGCTGTTTGCCTGTCGAGATTTTTTTGGCCTATATTATAGAAACAAGTAGGATACATAAAAAAAGCAAGAAAAAAAACTCATGAGTTTATAAGCTTGTCAGATTATGAACATTTTTTGACGTTTCTTCAAATACCCTTACCCCTAGCCGTACATTGTGATATATTTCACGTATGAGGAGGCGATCACATGATTAGTCTTTCCGGCAAAACGGATGTTTACGAAAAAGCGTCCGACTTGTTTAAGGCAATCGCGCATCCGATTCGCTTGAAGATTGTCCACAGGCTGTGCATGGATGATGGAAGCAATGTCACTTCCCTTTACAAGGAGCTTGATCTGCCACAATCCACCGTATCGCAGCATCTGGGCAGATTGAAACATGCGGGTGTGATTTCCGGAGTTCGCAGCGGAAACGAAGTGATTTACACAATGGCTAATGAAGAAGTTAAAAATATCTTTAGAATTTTAAGCATATCGCAAAATCCGAATATATAAATTCACAGAAAGAGGGTAATTAGAATGGCTGACAATAAAAAAGTGGTAATCGTTGGCGGAGTTGCTGGCGGAGCTACAACAGCTGCCCGGTTAAGAAGATTAGATGAAAAAACAGAAATCGTAATGATCGAACGTGGTGAGTATATTTCTTTCGCAAACTGCGGACTTCCTTATTATATCGGCGGCGCCATCCAGGAACGCGACGCGCTGCTCGTACAGACAGTCGAAGGCATGTCAAAGAAATTCAACATGGATATCCGCAACTTAAGTGAAGTAACTTCTATTAATCGTGAGCGAAAAGTGGTTCAAATCAAGAATCTTTTAACTGGTGAAACATATGAGGAAAACTATGATGTCCTTGTTTTATCACCAGGAGCAAGCCCAATCAAGCCTCCAATTCCTGGCATTAATGAGGCTGACGCTTTATTCACATTGCGAAACATCCCGGACACGGACAAAATCAAGGAATACGTTGATGTCCAGAAACCCAAAAAGGCGACAGTCATCGGCGGCGGCTTCATCGGTGTTGAAATGGCCGAAAATCTTTGGGAACGCGGAGTTGAAGTGACCCTTGTAGAGATGGCTGACCAGATCATGGCGCCTATCGACTTTGAAATGGCATCAATTTTACATCAGCACATGCGTGAAAAAGGCGTAAACCTTGTCCTTGAAGACGGAGTCAAATCCTTCGAGCAAAACGGCAAGCGTATCAACTTGAACAGCGGCAAGCAAATCGAAACTGATTTAATCATCCTTGCAATAGGTGTGGCACCCGAAAATAAGTTAGCAAAGGAAGCAGGATTGGAGCTAGGACTGCGCGGGGCAATCCGAGTGAATGAACGCCTACAGACTGCCGACGAAAGCATCTATGCTATTGGTGACGCCATCGAGGTGAAGGATTACATCAACGGCCAGCCAACACATATCCCGCTTGCATGGCCGGCTAACCGCCAGGGGCGCATTGTCGCTGACCATATCAACGGCATTGATTCCAGATACAAAGGCACCCTCGGAACTTCGATTGCAAAGGTATTCGACATGACCGTTGCTGCAACCGGAAATAACGAGAAAACTTTGAAGCGTCTTGGCATCTCTTATGATGTTGTCCACGTACACCCAAGCTCTCACGCTGGATACTATCCTGGCGCATTTCCAATCGCGTTAAAATTAATCTTTGACCGCGAGACGGGAAAAATCTTCGGCGCACAGGCAGTATCTTATGACGGGGCTGACAAGCGAATCGATGTACTTGCAACAGCAATTAAAGGCGGAATGACAATCTTTGATCTTCCAGACCTTGAACTTGCATATGCACCCCCTTATTCATCTGCTAAAGATCCAGTCAACATGGCTGGCTATGCAGCGAAAAACATTGCCGAAGGACTTGTTGAAACCATCCAATGGCATGAAATGAATGATATCCTTGCTAATGGCGGCTATCTGATTGACGTAAGGGAACCAATCGAACGTGACATGGGCATGATCGTGGGGTCTGTGAATATTCCGCTTGGAGATCTTCGCGAGCGTGTTAGTGAAATACCGAACAAGGAAGTGTATGTATACTGCCAGGTCGGACTTCGCGGTTACCTTGCTTCCCGAATCCTGCAGCAGGCTGGCTTCAAGGTNNACCTGGATGGCGGCTACAAGACTTACTCTTGTGTATACGAACCCGATGCAAGCGAAAACTGCGGTACACCAATCAGCGACAATGGTGTCGCACAGCGCAAAGCTCAAGAGGAAATCACCTCTGGCTCTGTAGAGGCAAGCGCAGCTATAGCTGCGCCTGCGGCACGCACTGAAACATTAGCACCTGCAGCTTCGCCAGCTGTGACAAGCACGCTTGATGCTTGCGGCCTATCTTGTCCTGGTCCGATCATGAAGGTGTATAAGACGATCGGAGAGATGACCGACGGCGAGGTGCTTGAGGTACAC
>DMSR01000089.1 GCA_003457145.1 Bacillus sp. (in: firmicutes) | reverse complement strand
CATCCAAGGCAGGATTCATTACTGGCCTGAGTGTTGTCTTAGTCCCTCTTCTCATGATCGTAATCTTGAAGCAGCGGCCAAATCTCAATTCGATTGCTGGAGTTGCCGCTGCTACGTCAGGTCTTTATCTTTTGACGATGTCTGATGTTACTAGCCTGAATATTGGCGATGGTTTTGTACTTATATGCGCAGTGGGGTTTGCGCTTCATATTTTGCTGACAGGGAAATACAGCAGCAGTTATCCTACTCTTTTGTTGACTACAGTGCAAATATCGACAGTTGCCATTCTATCGGCTGTTTCGTCATTCCTTTTCGAGGATTGGAAACAGGCGTTCAACCCAGGTGTCATTTTTTCCGGGAGAGTAATCACTGCGTTGTTGATCACTTCTGTGCTGGCCACAGCATTAGCATTTTTCATCCAGACTAATTTCCAAAAGCACACGACAGCTACTCGTGTTGCACTAATTTTTGCGATGGAGCCTGTATTTGCGGCAATCACAGGATATTTCTGGGCAGCTGAAAGACTGACATACAGTGCGCTCGCTGGCTGCGCCCTCATATTTGCGGGGATGGTATTTGCCGAGTTGCCAACACGGAAGTTCGATCATCTTTTGAGGAAAGTGAATTCAAAAAAAGAAGCTGACTCCAGGGCTTAATACGCCAGGGAGTCAGCTTTTCTTGTTCAATGGACTAATGCCTTCCTATCTACATGGCTAGTAAGTCCTGATCTTTGACAAACTGAATTGCAGCCTTACGGGTAACTATTTTATTAGAAGCGAACGTTTCGAGCAGTGAAACATAAAAACTGCCATCAAAATCCTTTTGAGCCTTGAGCGTAAGTTCAATTGCTGCATTGGTTATTTCGTCGGTAGAATTGGTATATTGCTGACCAAAGTAAATGAACCNNGTGACGCAATTGGAACCCTTTGCTCTTTAAATGAAGCAAATAATCATCAACTGTCCGCACTAACTGAATCAATCCTCTCTGCGCCCCTATCTTCTACTTAAAATTTTACCCTAAATTCCGACAATTTTCTACCGTTTTTTTGTTAATTTGTACCCTACAAAACCTAGAAAGGCACCCAACAATGCTCCCCCAAGCACCTCCGCAGGCTGATGGCCAAGCATCTCCTTTAGCGGATCAGGTGATTTCTCTTCGAATTCGACAGGATCCTCCTCGTTGATTTTATCGATAAGTTCATCAAGGTCATTCACTTTTAATGTAAGCTCTCCTGCCTGTCTCCTGATTCCCTGGGCATCGTACATGACGATCATTCCGTAGACAAGCGAAAGGGCGAAGTCGATGGAGGTCACCCCATTTTTTAGAGCGATGTATGTTGTTAATGATGCAACTCCTGCCGAATGCGAACTTGGCATTCCTCCGGAGGAAATGGCAAGATCTGGTTTCCATTCCTTTGTTTTTACGTAATGAATAGGTATTTTTAAAGCTTGGGCAAGCCCGATACTTGTAAGGGCTATAGATACACCTTTATTCATTTTCAGTCACCTCCATGTTATTTTGAAGAAAAATGAGTGCTTTTATTCTTAGCAGTTCATAATAAGAACTAAGCGTTAATGGTTAGACAACTTACTAAGTTTAATTCACATTTTTGATGATTTTTAAACAAAATACTTTCTGGAGGGATTTCTGTGAGTAAGAAAGGCAACAGAGGAACAAAGGCGCCCGGAGTAAATCCACAAGGCTATGGGCAGGATGCTGAATTTGCAGAAGAGCCGAAGTCAAAGCTGGAAAACGCCGCTAAGAAAAAGAACACAAAATAGCCTATCTCCTTTAAAGAAAGGCTATTAGTACCAGGCAGCAGAAATATGAACCCCCTGATATATTGGAGCAACAGCTTGACTGAAGTCTTAACACAATATAAATGAAAAATGTGCATCCATTGTGTGACGAGGTAATTAATCGTCTTTTTGAATTACCTTAAGGGTAAATGGCAAAAGAAAAAACGGCTATTTTCAGCCGTTTTTCCATTTATGCATACATTTTCTCACTTTCGAATAAACGATGCGTNNACTTCATTGAACTTGGCCAGAACCTTATCCCTGTCTATTCCGAAGAGGGCTTCCTCCATCTTGCATTCAACCGGCACATCACACTTTATTTCCGCCAGTTGCCTGCTTAAGTGAAGCATTTCCATATCTGCCTCAATTTTGGCGCGCTGTGATTTTGTCAACAGATGTAAATTGGCTATGACACCTTCGACATTTCCGTGATCCTGAAGCAATTTCACCGCAGTCTTCTCACCTATTCCGCGAACTCCTGGGTAGTTATCGCTTGGATCTCCCATGAAGGCCTTCAAATCAATCATCTGTTCAGGCCAGATACCTTTTTCAGCAAATAACGTTTCGCGATTATGGACCGCATAGTTTCCATAACCTTTTTGAAGCAGGATGACAGAAACACGGTCATCGATGAGTTGAAGGATATCCTTATCGCCTGTAAGGATTGAAATCGAATCTACCTCTCCAGCCGTTTTAGCGATTGTCCCGATGCAATCATCTGCTTCATAGCCTGGCAGTCCAATGTTTGGTACATCAAGTGCTTCAACCACTTCTTTAACAAGCTCGAATTGAGGCAGCAGCTCAATTGGCGCCTCAGGTCTGTTTGCTTTGTATGAATCAAACATTTCCGTCCGGAATGTTTTGCTTCCCATATCCCAGCATACTGCTGCGTGTGTCGGTTTAAACGAGGACATCGCAGTAGCAAAGTGTTTTAAGAAGCCATGTATCGCATTTGTAGGAATACCTTTAGAATTTATCATGAATTGTCCTGAAACGGCTGTTGCATAAAAAGCCCTGAACAATAATGCCATTCCGTCGACAAGCATAAGTGAAGTTTTATTATTTGTTTCCAAGCTGAAACCTCCATATATGATTATTTTGCCGAATCTGCCACCTGCCTAATTTGCTGGCAAGGACCTCATGTGGTTCAACTTTTCTATTATAGCATAAAACTTCAACTGNNCCAATCCTTCAGCTGCCTTCTTTTCCTTTTCCCACCGGGTTCCCCTCATATGAAACCCAATCACTGTAGCTGCCTGCATAAAGCCTGACATGCTTGAAGCCCGCTTCCTTTAAAGCTATGAAGTTTGGTGTCGCAGTCACGCCAGAACCACAATATACGATGATTGGCTGATCTTTATCAAGGCCAGCGAATCTCATTTCCTGCTCCTCTTTCGATTTGAAATAGCCGTTTTCCAAACCCTCCATCCAAGGCTTATTTATCGCCGATGGGATGTGACCTGCGATCCTGTCAATCGGCTCCTCAATTCCAAGATAGCGATTAATTTCGCGTGAGTCGATTAGGATTGTATCTTCTTTTCCATTAAGGGCTATGTCTTTCACTTCATCATAGGAAGCGAGCATGTCTGGGGTTTCCGAAATGTTGAATTCAGCTTTTCTATATTGCGGAATTACTTCATCCACGGGATTTTGAGCCTTTGTCCAAGCCTCATAGCCACCACTCAGGATATACACTTTGTCATGACCTAAATACTTCAATAGCCACCAGAACCTTGAAGCAAAAGCGCCTTCCTTCTCATCATACGCTACTATTATCGTTTCTTTATCAATTCCTGCCTCCTCAAGCCTGGCTTTAAGGTGACTGGACTTCGGGAGCGGATGCCTGCCGCCATGAACCTCAACCGCACCAGAGAGGTCTTT
>DMSR01000408.1 GCA_003457145.1 Bacillus sp. (in: firmicutes) | reverse complement strand
TTGAAGAATTTGACCTTAATATGGAAAAAGAACTAATCAAGGATTGGTTACCATGACTAGTTCTTTTTTTCTGAACGTATTAAGCTGACAAAGTTGTACTACTTTTTAGGGATTTCGCATCCATCGTCATCACAGATCATTCCGGTATCACTGTTTAAAACGGTGATTTCATCCTCTGCGATGACTTTCTTCAATGCCTGGACAAACGCTTCTGTTGGCTGTGCACCAGTAAGGGCGTATTTCTTGTTAATAAGGTAGAAGGGGACTCCAGTAATTCCATACTGCTGCCCTGTGCGCTGATCAGCCCGGACAGCGTCGGTCATCTCGTCACTGGCAAGCATGTTTTCTACAGCTTCCCGCTCCAGCCCTACTTCTACTGCCAATTCCGCTAAGGTTTCATGGTTTCCAATATGCTTGGATTCAGTGAAATAGGCATGAAGAATCCGTTCGGTCATTTCATTCATTAGCCCTTTCGTTTTAGCAAACATCGTTAAACGGTGAGCGTCAAAGGTATTTGTTAAAATCAGGGTATCCATTTGATAATCCAATCCAGCTTCCTTAGCCATCTGGACCATGTTTTGCGTGCTTGCTTTAGCTTGATCAATACTCATCCCATACTTTTTAGCTAAAGCTTCATATATATTTGCATTTATATCCTTTTCCATTGTTGGGTCTAGTTCGAAGCATCGATACGTGACTTCCACTGGATGGTCAATCTGCTTAATGGCGTCCTCCAGACGCCTTTTGCCAATATAGCAAAATGGTCAAGCGAAGTCAGTCCACATTTCAATATGCATACTTTATTCCTCCAATCGGTTAACTCCTAATATATTATAGGTGTTAAGCTTGTAATTTACACGTGATTTGATTTGCCGCTCTGAACGGAATAGAGCTTTATTGGTTTAAATGGTGTTTTCATGTCAATTGCAGCACTCTTCAATAAGCTAGCAGTTTTTCTTCGATAAAAATGATCATGACTCCTTCGACTCCCAGCCCATGCATGAAAATAAGTGAGCAAGTTGAAGCCTGGACACTGTTGCCCGAGCTTTTAACGACTTGGTCGAATTAATTCCAAATGTGGTCGATATAATCACAAATGTGGTCGATATATCCTATTTTTCGCCAATAAAATGAAAAATGTGGTCGATATATCCTATTTNNCTATTTTTCGCCAATAAAAAGAGCATTTCTCCATAGTGAAGAAATGCCCCTATAGAAACTTCTATGACATGATAACAAATGGAATTTAGTGGTGCTCCTCCTCGGCTGCCATTGCAATGGCCTTGGTTTCATGCACAGTTCCATATGGATGCTGAGGCGGCGCATAGATTGAATAAAGCTTAAGCGGTTTATTCCCTGTATTGGTCAGGTTGTGCCATTTGCCAGCCGGGATTACGATTGCAAAGTCATCAGCCACTTTTTGCTGAAAGGTTAAATTGTCTTTGCTGTCACCCATTTGAACAATCCCTTCACCTTGTTCAAGACGCAGGAATTGGTCAAGGCCAGGATGGATTTCTAAGCCGATGTCCTCACCAACATTGATGCTCATCAAGGTCACTTGCAAATGGTCTCCTGTCCATAAAGCGGTACGGAAATTGTTGTTTTGCTTTGTGGCCTCCTCAATATCGATAACAAACGGATTTGATCCAAAATCCATTTTTTGATTTAAGGTACCATCATTTAAATAATCCAAACGCGCAAAATTCTCTTGTTCGGCTTTCAATGCCCACAAGAATACATTTCGTATTTGTGGATGCTGCGTAAGTAAGCTGCTCTGTTGATACTCATTATAACTTTCTAATTCTGATGCATAAGCCTTTTGCAATCCCTCTCTGTAACTCTGAACATGAACTTTATCAATCTCGTAATCCGGCTGAGTTCCAGTAAGGCTGATATAAAGATTTGCGAATTGTGCCAAACAGGCTTTTTTTCCTTGTAAGGCATGGATAATATCATTTTTTTGATAATCCGGCGCTGCATTCGCTAACTGTCGATACAGCTCAATCGCTGAAGCCTCTCTTTGGATTGCTCCAAGAATCACTCCTGCTACTTGTTGATCTTGATTCCTGGACATATTGTCTCCGTAATACATTTGAGTGTTTACATGGGGATAATATGGATAAGAATACGTTTTGGGATCATAGTACAAAATTGGTCATTCCCTTCACAGGTTTCTAAAGACATCATATGCCTATAAGCAGAGAAGGTACTTTGTTTTAATCACCCTTTTATAACTGGCTTTTTGCTTTACCTTTTAACACCCCAACCCTCTTCTCTTTTATCCCATTATGATTGCTCTAAGCCGGTCCCTTCTTTTTGGCTTCTTTCCTGGTAAAAGTCCAATTCACAAGGAAAATCCCAGTAAATATTAAGGCGCCGCCTGCATAGACATACCACCCGACCACTTCATCGAGCAGGACCCAGCCTGTAAGGACTCCGAAAAATGGTGCAAGGAACAGAAATGCACTTGTCTTGCCCGGATCTCCTTCATTAAGAAGGTAAAACCATATCGCAAATTGAACGATTGATGCCATGATCGCCAGCCATAAAACAATGGATATCGATACAAGGTTAATCGTCAGTTTTGGCGCTTCAAGAGTAACGCCCATGATAAATAGAACAGTTCCTCCGAACAGCATCTGGTATGCGGTCAACACCCAAATATTAAGTCGGCTCCCCCATTGTTTTATCAGGATAGTCGCAATCGACCACGATACTGCTGCACCAAGACCGAGCATCGTTCCAGTCGTAAACTGGAGATGGAATCCCAGTGTGATGAAAACACCGATAAAACCTATGCCTGAACCGATCCATTGCATGACTCTGTAACGAATACCCAGGAAAAGAGTCCCCAAAATGACAACCATCAATGGGTTGCTGAAGGTCAAAATGGAAGATTCCCCTGCTGTAATCGTACGTAAACTCAAGAAAATGCACCCCATTACCCCAGCAGTCTGAAACAATCCAATCAAGAAAATCCTCAACCAATCTGCTAAATTCGCCGGAAGTGGTTTCTTCCTGACCAGTATAGCCATAAATAGACCTGCTAGTGTAAACCGGAGGCCAACAAGCAATAACGGCGACACATAGGTTAACCCAATCTTGCCAATGGTAAAAGAAGAACCCATAAGGAAGGTCGTCA
>DMSR01000063.1 GCA_003457145.1 Bacillus sp. (in: firmicutes) | reverse complement strand
AGGTTCGAGTCCTTCATGGCTCACTAATCATGTTTAGACCCCTAAGAATAAACCTAATCCTTTATTTTTGGGGGTTTTATTGAATAATAAAACATATTGCGGAAGTAGTTCAGTGGTAGAATACAACCTTGCCAAGGTTGGGGTCGCGGGTTCGAATCCCGTCTTCCGCTCCAGATGGGGCCTTAGCTCAGCTGGGAGAGCGCCTGCCTTGCACGCAGGAGGTCAGCGGTTCGATCCCGCTAGGCTCCACCATCACACTACATAACAACCATTTCAGCCATAAATCTTTCGATTTATGGCTTTTTTTATTTTTGGCCAAGATTATTTGGCCAATATTGAACTTTAATCCAGTTGACCATCATTTCTGTAAAGGGAATTTTCGCCGTATAGAATAACAAAGTCTTTTGTTAACAAACATCTTCATTATTCGCTAAATTCGCAACCGTATATATATTCATGAAATTGTCGAGTTGAGTCATCTAAATTAAAGCGGTTAAAATAGTAGGGAGGGAAGAACAGGGGGAGATAAATATGAGAAAGCTTTCGATAATTGGCATGCCAATGGATTTGGGCCAGATGAGAAGGGGAGTCGACATGGGTCCTAGCGCAATCCGTTATGCAGGTATCAATGAAAGATTAAGAGGCTTATTTGATGAGATAGAGGACCTGGGGGATATTCCAGTCGGAAGACCAGAGGTAAGGATTGATCCGAACAGCAATTTGCGAAATCTGGAATTAGTTGCGGAGAAAAACACGTTGCTGTCTGAAGAAGTAGATAAAATCATCCAATCAGGGTCATTTCCGCTAGTTTTGGGCGGCGATCATTCCATTGCGATTGGGACATTGGCTGGGGTTTCAAAGCATTATAAAAATCTTGGTGTGATTTGGTATGATGCTCACGGAGATCTAAATACGGCAGATACTTCACCGTCAGGGAATATTCACGGGATGCCTCTCGCCGCAAGTATTGGTCTTGGGCATGAATCATTAATTCATTTAGGCGGGTACTCTCCAAAGGTAAAACCGGAAAATATCGTTATCATAGGAGCAAGATCCCTGGATGACGGTGAGAAAGAATTAATCAAGGAACTTGGCATAAAGGTGTTTACAATGCATGAAATCGATAGACTGGGAATGGCTCAGGTAATGGAAGAGTCAATTCGTTATCTAAAGGACAGAACAGATGGTGTACATCTTTCCCTGGACTTGGATGGGCTGGACCCAACGGATGCTCCAGGTGTCGGTACACCAGTAATAGGAGGCATCAGCTACCGTGAGAGCCATTTGGCAATGGAAATGCTTGCTGAGGCACGAATCATCACATCAGCGGAATTTGTCGAGGTAAACCCAATACTTGATGAAAAGAACAAGACAGCCATTGCTGCAGTCGCGTTAATGGGTTCCTTATTTGGAGAAAAACTTTTATAAATCTTTTTATTATTTCTGAGGCTCTTTTCGTAAACTTTGTTGNNCCTCCTTACGATTCCCATGAATTTTTTAGCACAGGAATTTTTGGAAAGTAGCCTCATAGTTGAGCATGATACGGGTGGAAAGGATTATACAAAAAGCAACAACCAAAACGAAAACATCCTTTATGAAAAACTTCATGGCAAAAAACAGGAGCAGTGGCCGTTATCGGCTGCTGCTCCTTTTATGTTTTGACTGATTCCTGTTTTTATGAATCAGGCATGTGTTTTTCCAAGTTATTTACAAAGTAATACATGCTTTAATAAAGAAATGTTTTATTAGTCGATAAGTGATAATATTTATTTAGTAAACGGTCAAGCTTTGTGCTAGTATCAATCACGCGTTGACTCGACAGCGAGGTCGCAGCCGCAAGCTCGATCATTTCTTTACGGCATTTTTCAATATCCTTCAGCAAAGTTTCTGCACACATAGAGATTGTTCCTCGCTTTCACTTAAAATATAGTCCATTTATACCCTAACCCTAAAATTTTTAAACTATATTGGTAAAGATTTGTTAAAATTAGTTTATTGGTTTTTTCTTAGGACCTTTTACGTAAATAGTCAAGAAACGAGGCCTTTTACTAAATAATATTGACTAGCTGATTCACAAGTATCGAAACGAAAACAACTTTTTATAAAAAAAACGAAACCTTTTACGGAATCGATTCGTATATCGATTATCCGCATGAAGCGCGGAGGTATTATATGGAGACCATTGTAAAGAAAAGAATAAATCAAGTGATCAAGGGTGATCAAAATGCCTATGGGGAGATTGTTGAAATATACAAGGACAAGGTATTTCAGCTTTGTTATCGCATGCTGGGAAATAGGCATGAAGCAGAAGATATTTCACAGGAGGCTTTTATTCGGGCTTATATCAATATAAGCAGCTTTAATCAAAACCTTAAGTTTTCAACATGGTTATATAGAATCGCTACCAACCTTTGCATAGATCGGATTCGCAAAAAGAAACCTGACTATTTTCTTGATGCAGAAGTGCCTGGTACGGATGGTTTGACGATGTATTCCCAAGTTGCATCAGATACTGAGCTGCCGGAAGATGAGGTTGAAAGTCTTGAATTGCAGGACACCATCCAAAAAGAAATATCAAAACTACCTGATAAATACAGGTCGGTTATCGTATTAAAATATATTGAGGAGCTTAGCCTTAATGAAATCAGCGAAATTCTGGATCTGCCGCTTGGCACTGTCAAGACAAGGATTCATCGAGGCCGAGAAGCCCTTAGACAACAATTGCGACACGTATAATGTGAGGTGAAAAAAATGAAATGTCCAGAACAAGTTATCGAATATATGCATGAATTTTTAGATAATGAAATATCACCGGAACACGAAAAAGCATTGAGAGATCATTTGCATAGCTGCACGGATTGCCAGGTTTACTTCAGGGAGCTGAAAAAAGCTGTTGCTCTAGTACAGAGTACTTCACATATTCAGGCTCCTGATGATTTTACCTCGAAGGTAATGGGAAGGCTGCCAAAAGAGACAAAAAAGACAAAGATACAACACTGGTTCAGAAGCCATCCTTTTCTGACAGCAGCTTCACTATTCCTGGCATTAATGACTGGAAGCATCTTTACTACCTGGAACCAAGAGCATCAATTTTCGGTGTCGAAGCAGCCTAACCTTCAGGTCGAAAATGGCACCGTCATCGTTCCTGAAGGGGAAGTTGTTAAAGGAGACGTCGTTGTCAGGAATGGCAAGCTGAAAATAGAGGGGGAGGTTCAAGGGAATGTCACTGTGATTAACGGTGAGAAATACCTGGCTTCCGCCGGGAATGTAACAGGTGAAATCACTGAGGTAAATGAAGTGTTCGAATGGATTTGGTACCATATAAAAAAGACAGCCAAGAATACTGCAAATCTTTTTGATACAGAAGGGAAAGAGCAGTCATTCCAATAGGAATGGCTGTTTTTTTATCTAGGTTCCTTTGACTGCTGATACTCCAGAAGTAACCTTGACTTCTGAATTTTTATGATTATATATCCTTCGAACAAAAATCCTTCGAAGAAATCCCACAAGCATGAATTTATAAGAATGAAGGGATTATTAGAAAAGCAGCAAACAATGCCTTATGTAAAGATGCTTCATTTATTATTTAAACTTCTCTTATGGTATAATAAAAAAGTTACATATAATTATAGGCTGAAATGAATTGGTTATCTTCGGCTCATAATACTGAGAAGAGCCTTACTAAATTGTTGGAGGAAATGCAATGTCGTTTGCAGATTTCGATATATTAGAATATCTTGCCAATATAATAGACATTCTCCTGGTATGGTTCGTCATTTATAAGCTGATTGCCATCATACGGGGAACAAAGGCTGTACAACTTTTAAAAGGAATCTTTGTGATTCTGATCGTAAAGTTCGTCAGTGATTTCTTCGGATTGAACACGCTCAGCTGGATGATGGAGCAAGTACTGACCTGGGGATTCCTTGCCATTATCATCATCTTCCAGCCGGAATTGAGGAGAGCGCTTGAACAGTTGGGACGCGGGCGGTTTTTCTCCAGGACGGGCTTGCAGGAAGAAGAAAGTGAAGAGAAAATGGTGGAGGCAATTATTAAGGCAACCGATTATATGGCTAAACGCCGAATCGGAGCGTTAATCTCTATTGAAAGAGAAACCGGGATGAGTGACTACATTGAAACAGGCATTCCGCTTCAATCTAAAATAACATCTGAATTATTGATCAATTTATTCATACCAAATACTCCGCTTCATGATGGGGCAGTCGTTCTCCAGAAAAATATCGTCGCTGCGGCTGCATGTTATCTACCGTTATCAGAAAGTCCGTTCATTTCGAAAGAACTGGGCACAAGGCATAGGGCCGCTCTCGGTATCAGTGAGGTGACCGACAGTATTACGGTAGTTGTTTCTGAAGAGACAGGAAATGTATCGGTTACCCGGAATGGAGAACTTTATCGCGATTTAAGCGGGGATACACTAAGGGAATTGCTCACAGCTGAGTTGATTTCACCATCAAGAATCAAGCAGGCAACTTCTACCCGCTGGAATTGGAGGGGGAAGAAAAATGGATAAACTTATGGATAATCCATGGTTCATGAAAGTGGTTGCCCTTGTTCTTGCAGTATTGCTCTTTGGGTCTGTTCCTAAAAGTGATCCTGATAAGCCAGGTGATGTGAATGTCCCGTCTGATGAGAAAGTGGAAATAATTGAAGATGTACCTGTGAAAAGGGTTTATGACACAGACACACTGGTTGTT
>DMSR01000143.1 GCA_003457145.1 Bacillus sp. (in: firmicutes) | reverse complement strand
GTTGAAATTATTTTTCACATCCCTGACGATGTCAAGGTAAGGCATTCCCGGCTTCACAATCAGGAAATCAGCGCCCTCCAATACGTCAGATTCAGCTTCGCGCATTGCTTCTATCCGGTTTGCTGGATCCATCTGGTATGACTTGCGATCACCGAATTGCGGCGTGCTTTCTGCAGCTTCACGGAATGGTCCATAAAACGCCGATGAATATTTTACAGCATAGGACATGATCGGCACATCATGAAAGCCAGCTTCATCCAAAGCAAGGCGGATAGCTGAAACGAAGCCATCCATCATATTTGATGGAGCGATTATATCTGCACCAGCCTTAGCCTGGCTTACTGCTGTCTTTCCAAGTAATTCGAGAGAAGGGTCGTTTAACACCTTTCCGTCCTCAATGACACCACAGTGGCCATGGCTTGTATACTCACAAAGGCAAGTGTCCGCCACGACAACCATATCGGGGTAGTTCTTCTTTATTTGACGCGTTGCTTCCTGGACGATCCCGTGGTCATGATAAGCCTGGCAGCCAACCTCATCCTTCTCGTTCGGTACCCCAAAGAGCAATACGGACTTTATGCCAAGACCTTCTACTTCTGCGATTTCTTCATCCAGCATGTCAAGAGATAAGTGGTAGACACCGGGCATAGAAGAAACTTCATTCTTTATCTTTTTACCTTCAACAACAAAGAGCGGATAAATTAAATCTTCCGTGCGCAGATGGTTTTCGCGAACTAAAGCACGCATATTCGCCGATTGACGAAGACGGCGGTGTCGACTAAAATCAAGTTGTTTCATGTATTACCCTCCAGTTCGTAAGTAATCGATCACGCTTTTCAGCATCTCTTCAACAGTATATTTTTCCGGTGCAGCGTGGACAGTAAGTCCCCATTCTTCTGCTTTCCGCTGAGAAACAGGGCCAATGCACGCAACTATACAATGTTCAAGCTTTTTGTATAGATTATTCTCTTTTACAATTCCCATAAAATGATCTATGGTGGAAGGGCTTGTAAAAGTAAGTATATCAAGACTTTCCTTACTAATCATCTCAATCAGCTTCGTACGGCTCGCCTCAGGCAGGTACGTTTCATAGATAATGATCTCGTCAACGATTGCTCCCTGTTTTTTTAGAGAAGATGCAATGTATTCCCTGGCAAGATTTCCTTTAGGAATGAGGATTCTTGCCCCCACATGGATATGCGGGGCAAATTCTTCAACAAACCCCTCAGCAACATAATGTCCCGGTGTAAAGTCAACTGAAATACTTTTGCTTTCAAGAACCTGCCTTGTTTTTTCTCCAATAACCGCAATTTTCGGCAAGTCAGCAGGCTGGTGCATAATAGTAAAGAAGGTCTCGACAGTTACATTGCTCGTAAAGATGATCCAGTCATAAGTATGTAAATTTTTAAAAATATCTAGGTGTTCATCAGTAGCTGCAGCAGAGCGAAAGGCAATTAGAGGGATTTCCACTGGAATCCCCCCATAATTGACAACCAGTTCGGAAAAAGATTTTGCGTGGAACTTTCCCCGTGGAATCATTACCTGTTTATTGTGCAGCGGAAGTGATGGAATCATTCACTGTCAAGCTCCTGTTTGACCTTGTCAATCAAGTCCTTCGCACCCTGGCTGATCAGCTTTTCAGCAGCAAGGCTGCCAATTTCCTCTGGATTCCTTCCCGTGACAACTTCCTTGAAGATCGTCTTCCCGTCCGGAGAGCCAACCAAGGCAGTCAAAACAATTTCTTCCTCTTCATTAATATAAGCATACCCAGCAATAGGCACCTGGCAGCCACCCTCCATCTTATGAAGGAATGCACGCTCTGCCCTTACTGAAGCATTTGTTTCCGGTGAAGTGAACTTTTCCAGCAGCTGAAGAAGCTCATCATCGTCCCCACGGCATTCAATTGATAATGCTCCCTGACCTACTGCCGGGACACAGGTTTCCTGATCAATGAATTCGGTTACAGTATCGCTCGCCCATCCCATTCGTTTAAGACCAGCTGCTGCCAGGATGATCCCATCATAGTTTTCTGACTCAAGTTTGGCGATCCTTGTATCGATATTTCCGCGGATCCACTTCATTTCAAGGTCTGGACGCTGTGCCAAAAGCTGGGAACTTCTGCGCAGGCTGCTCGTTCCTATCACTGCACCTTGTTTAAGCTCATTGAAGGGTACATGACCATTGGAGATCAAGACATCACGATGGTCCTCGCGTTCAGGAATAGAGCCGATTACAAGACCCTCTGGCAGTACAGCTGGCATATCCTTCATACTATGGACGGCCATATCGATTTCTTTATCAAGCATTGCTTGTTCTATCTCTTTTACGAACAATCCTTTTCCGCCTACTTTTGAAAGGGTAACATCTAAGATCTGATCCCCTTTAGTCACGATTTCCTTTACTTCAAACTCAAATGGGGCACCAAGTTTCTTTAACTGGTCAATCACCCAGTTCGTTTGTGTCAATGCTAATTTACTACGTCTTGAACCTACAATAATTTTTCTCATGACAGCCTCCTTTTACTTATACCAAAAATGGAATGATGACAATTTACCGGAAAGGAAAAAGTTAATTAATACAATCAGGAATGAAGCAATGTTCCAAAGCGCCAGAGATTTGCCGTAAAGCTCTTTGCCAACCTTCAAGTAAAGATAAATACTATAGGCTGCCAATACGAAAAAGGAGCCTACTAGCTTTGCATCATACCATTCCAGGTCAGGCACCATAATCCAGGCCCACTGCAATCCAAGAATCAGGCTTAAAATAAGCATTGGCACTCCAATAACATTCAATATGTAAGATAAATAGTCAAGCCTTGTCAGGTCAGAAATCCTCCACAAGAGCTTACCCCACTTTTTACGCTTTAATAGATCATATTGAATGAGATAAAGCAATGAAAACACAAATGAGATTGAAAAGGCGCCATAAGACAGGATCGCCATAGTTATATGGATAAGCAGCAGTTCTGACACTAGCTGTTCAGACATAACTTTCGAATCAAATTGCACTGGTGCAAAAGTATGAATGGCCATGATGATAAAACCGAGTACATTTGTGAAGAAAACGATAAAATCCACTTTTAATAGTTTGTTTATTGCAAGTGAAAGTGTTACCAATACCCACGCATAAAAGTAAAGCCCTTCAAAGAGGGTCAAGACAGGGAACCGGCCGGTATCGACCATATAATAGAATAAGAATAAGGTTTGGAAACCCCAAACAAATGCAAGTAACCAGAAGGCAATTTGGTTTGCCTTCCGGTTACTGTTAAGGAAGTCAATAAAATATAATAGTACACTCGCTGCATAAACAACAATTGTCAATTCATGAAGACGTGTAATAAAAAGATCAGACATAGCCATAACCTCTCTTAAGGCTGAAAAGAAGCCTGAGGTAACGGAGCTCTAACCTGCTTGGATTCAGCTATTTTGATTCCTTGCTGTTCAGAAACAAGCTCTTCGATATTAAAAATCTTGATAAACAGGTCAAGGGCTTCTTCTGCATCAGGTCTGGCAGCAAGCTCTTTCGCCTGCAGGATTGGGTCTTTTAAAAGCTGGTTGATGATGCTCTTTGTATGCTTGTTAAGGACCTTGATGTCTCGATCCGATAGATGAGTGAGCTTCCGTTCAATGCTGTTCATTGTCTCTTCCTGAATTTCAAGCGCTTTTACTCTTAAAGCAGAAATGACAGGTACAACACCAAGTGTATTCATCCACTGTTTGAACTGAACAATTTCACTCTCGATCATAATAAGGATTTTCTCAGCAGCTTTCTTGCGTTCCTGCATGTTAGCTTCAACAATTCCCTCAAGATCATCGATATCATAAAGGAAAACATTATCCAGCGCAGCTATTTCCGGATCGATATCGCGGTTCCCCGGGATATTGATCCGGAAATAGCTGCGCTGGAT
>DMSR01000300.1 GCA_003457145.1 Bacillus sp. (in: firmicutes) | reverse complement strand
GTTTGTTGCTCAGCAGCGACGTTTATTAATATAACAGGATATTTAAAATGCGTCAACACTTTTTCTTAAAAAAGTTCCCGACCTTAACTACCATCAATAATCTTACTAACACGCATTTAGCTTTTATATATACTCTTCTTTGCTGGCATATATTTTAAGCATTCCTTCGGCGACGCTATCCTTTTAAAAAGAGAGAACAAGATTTTATATCTTTCTTTCATTGACCTTTTCACTACATGGTCAATTCGGTCATCCCCCATATCGAACAATATTTCATCCATTTCACGTTTAATTAAGTATTCAAGCTCTCTCAGTTCTTTCTCATTGATTAGAACTCCAAGCATACAAACACTCCTTGTTTAGTCACATAGTGATTGTAGTGTTCTCTTTTTTAGCAATTTTTATAATCGTAATCTTTATTATCATATCTTTCAAAAATCTGAATAAAGTTTAGACAAGGAGTGCATTGGACGAGGTGGTGATAACATGAATTTCTTTTTTGTTTTAAACGCAAAATCAATTAAGCAGGTTTTGGTCATCTTGATTGCAGCTTTTTTTACGGCATGGTTCTTCTACATGGAAAATATGGTTCAGCTCCCTGCATTTTCAGCTAAGGATGGACCTAAGGCTATTTATAAGGGAGATAAGGACCTCGCCCTAACCTTTAATATTGGCTGGGGGGATGAAAAGGCAGAACCGATTCTTGATATCCTAAAGAAGGAAAATATCGGATCCGCTACCTTCTTTCTATCAGGTTCGTGGGCAGAGAGGCACCCTGATTTGGTCAGCAGAATGGTTAAAGAAGGGTACGAAATTGGCATGCTTGGATATGAATACAAGGATTATACCGAGCTCGAGGAGGAAAAGGTCAGGCGGGACATCTTGAAAGCCCAAGAAGCATTCAAGAAATTAAATGTCAAAAATATCGTGCTGCTTA
This sequence comes from Bacillus sp. (in: firmicutes), assembly GCA_003457145.1. GTDB lineage: Bacteria > Bacillota > Bacilli > Bacillales > Cytobacillaceae > Mesobacillus. The sequence goes on along the minus strand of DMSR01000300.1, from coordinate 2,870 downwards.
GGGCTCCCACAGGACATTTTGACCAACGCACCTTGAAAATCGCTGAGCGTCTTGGCTATACAGTCGTTCATTGGAGCCTTGATACAAAGGATTGGACAAATCCAGGGACTGCCAAAATTGTAGAAAATGCTTCAAAAGCCAAAAAGGGTGACATTCTTTTAATGCATGCTTCAGATTCTGCAAAGCAAACAGCAGATGCACTGCCTCTAGTATTAAAAGACATTCGGGCAAAAAACTTAAAAATGATAACCGTCTCTGAAATGATTGCCAATGGAGATTCAAAATCATCAGAAATAAAATAAACCGTCCAATTAAGCTTTGGACGGTTTTTTTTGTACTTTTCTCTTCTCTTCAAGAATTTTCCGCTCTACTAGAGACTTCTGATTAAGTTTGTGCAGCACCAGAAGCTGATAGGCATTGGAAACCAGTAAAGGAAACAACATTAAATATAGCCAGCTATGTTCATTTACTCTTAATACCGGAACCCACTCGAGTGTCGTAACTACTACCATAAAAAACAATGCTGGTATAAATGCGTCTTTATTCGTTTGTTTTACCTTAATAAAAGCAACTGCCAGTCCGGCCAAAAGAACAAGTAGAGCTAGACCTACGTATGGAAGGATACTTTCACCATTTTCGGCAAATGAATCATATCGAAGATACACTAAGTCGAATAAAACAAAGGCTATCAGAATCATCTGCACCGCATTCCAAAGTGATGCCGATTTAAAAATGCCAAGTCCGAATCGGTGAACAGTTAAATAGGCGAAAAATCCCATTTGGCTAAGAATACTAAATATAAGGCCTACACCCATTAGCCAAAGTAATATTGAAAAGAATTCAATCAGGTTAAAATCGCTCAGCAATTGCTGAAATTCACTCCAACGGACAATAAAACCCACCACACCTGTTGTTACTGCTCCTACAATCAGGGTGGTTAAAAACAAGTAAACCCAATTACGGCTTGTCAAGATCTTTTCCCCCATAACAGAAATAATTCACTTCTTGATTGTACCAATGGATGTATGAAAAATCCAGGTGCTGCTTTGTGCATAACAATTTACCTTATTACTCATTCTAAGATTAGGGTTGTTTCTGTGAAAGGGGATATGATTATGAAGAAGATGATGAGATTTATTCTCCCCGCATCCTTTTTACTTTTAACTGCTGGCTGTGCTCCAGCGGAGTCAGGCGGAGGAGAACCTGATTATGAAGAAACCAAGAAAATGGTTGTCGATATCCTAAAGACCGATGATGGCAAAAAGGCTATCCAGGAAGTCATGGGCGACGATGGCATGAAAGAAAAATTAATAATGGACCAGGTGGTCGTTACCGATACAATACAGGCCTCCCTCACTTCTGATAAAGGAAAGGAATTCTGGAAAAAATCTTTCGAGGATCCAAAATTCGCTGAAAGCATTGCAAAAAGTATGAAGAAAGAAAATGAAGAGCTGTTAAAAAACCTTATGAAGGATCCTGAATATAAAGGCATGATGATCGAGGTCATGAAAGACCCGGAATTAGAGAAAGAATTAACAACTGTACTCAAAAGCAAAGAATACCGCGAACACTTGCAAAAGGTCATGACTGAAACCTTTGAAAGTCCACTTTTTAAAGCAAAACTGCAAGATCTGATTGTAAAAGCTGCTGAGGAAATACAACCACAAAAACCAGAAGGCGGCGGTGAATCTGGCGGTGGCGGAAGTGGCGGCGGTGGCGGCGAATCCGGCGGCGGCGGCGCATAAAAAACCTTGTACAACTGGCCATTGAACAAAAAGAAGCCTCTCCTGCTTATATGGAGAAGCTTCTTTTAATTTTATCCCCGGAAAGATCCTTTTCTAGGATTTATTTATCCAGCATATGGACAATTTCTTGCGCAATATTTGTGTAAATAGCACCAATTTGGTCATCTTCCTGGTAGATGGACGGGGCAAAATCCTCTTCATTCCATGTAGGCTGTCCCAAAGGAAGCCTGCCCAATAGCTTTGTATTAAGCTCATCCGCTAGCTTTTCGCCGCCGCCTTTTCCAAAGACATATTCTTTTTCACCGGTCAGCTGGCTTTCAAAGTATGACATGTTTTCAATTACACCAAGAATCTCATGGTCGGTTCTTAATGCCATTGCACCGGCTCTTGCAGCAACGAAAGCAGCTGTAGGGTGTGGAGTCGTGACAATAACTTCCTTACAGGCTGGAAGCATATTGTGGACATCCAATGCAACATCGCCCGTTCCTGGCGGCAAATCAAGCAAAAGATAGTCAAGCTCTCCCCATTCAACTTCATTGAAGAAACTGTTCAGCATTTTTCCAAGCATTGGTCCCCGCCAAATGATTGGTGCGTTGTCTTCAACAAAGAAGCCCATTGAAATCACTTTGACTCCATGCCTTTCAACCGGGATGATTCTTTCTCCCCTAACAACAGGGCGCTTGGTGATTCCCATCATATCAGGGACACTGAAGCCATAAATATCAGCATCTACAAGTCCTACTTTTTTGCCAAGACGCGCGAGTGAAACTGCAAGGTTGACGGATACAGTAGATTTACCTACGCCGCCCTTTCCGCTCGCAATCGCGATGAAGGTAGTTTTGCTATTAGGTGAAAGAAGTCCTTCTTCTTCAGGTGCTGCTGTCTGGAATTTTGCAAGCACTTCTGCAGGCAGTTCAGAAAACCTTAATCCTACTGTTGCCGCTCCAGCTTCTTTTAAAAGGTTAACGATTTCAGTTTGAAGCTGCAGCTGTTCTGCAGTCCCTGTTTTCGCAATTGCTATTTTAACGCTTACATGATTCTTCTCTTCTTTAATCTTGATTTCCTCGATCGCATTTATTTCTTCGAGTGTTTTATGTAAAAAAGAGAAGAATCATGTAAGCGTTA
>DMSR01000380.1 GCA_003457145.1 Bacillus sp. (in: firmicutes) | reverse complement strand
TACAAGCCATCCGCCGAACCAGCTTATTTCCGTGAATTTCAATTGATGGACAATGATATTCCTAAAATTGAAGACTATGAAGCTACTCTCTTGCAGCTGCTGCAGCAGCCGACAATTGCGAGCAAAGAGTGGGTCTATGACCAATATGACCATATGGTGCGCACGAGCACCGTCGTTTCACCTGGTTCCGATGCAGCTGTCGTGAGGGTTCGCGGCACGGAAAAAGGATTGGCGATGACGACGGATTGCAACTCGCGCTATATCTACCTTGATCCTGAGACAGGCGGGAAGATCGCGGTTGCAGAAGCGGCTAGAAACATTGTCTGCTCGGGCGGGGAGCCGCTGGCAATCACGGATTGCCTGAACTTCGGAAATCCAGAAAAGCCGGAGATCTTCTGGCAGTTTGAAAAAGCAGTAGACGGTATGAGTGAAGCCTGCCGGACACTTGGAACACCTGTCATTGGCGGGAACGTCAGCTTATATAACGAAACGAACGGGACAGCTGTTTATCCTACACCGGTTGTCGGCATGGTAGGACTTGTTGAGAATCTTAAGCATGTAACGACGCAGCATTTTAAAAATGCCGGTGATTTGATTTATCTATTCGGGGATACGAAGGATGAATTCGGAGGCAGCGAGCTGCAAAAGATAGTGTATGGCCGTATCTTTGGCAAGTCTCCTGACCTCAATTTAGAAGTAGAAGCCAGCTATCAGTCACAAATTTTAACAGCAATCAAGAACGGACTTGTTGCTTCAGCACACGATGTCGCAGAAGGCGGCGTAGCGGTTGCCCTGGCTGAATCTGTAATTGGAAGCAAGGGACTCGGTGCCAAGGTTCAACTGGAAGGCACTGTTGTATCGGCATTGTTCAGCGAATCGCAATCCCGCTTTATTTTATCGGTAAAACCAGAGAATCAGATTGAATTTGAAAGTTTAACAGACGCTGTGCTGATTGGTAAAGTAGCCGAGGCACCAGTTTTACGGATTGATGTTAATGGCGAGAAGGTAATCAATCATGATGCAGAGGGGCTGAAAAAGGCCTGGAAAGGAGCCATCCCATGCTTGCTGAATTAAAAGGCTTGAATGAGGAATGCGGCATATTTGGAATTTGGGGACATTCGACAGCGGCTCAAATTACGTATTACGGACTTCACAGTTTGCAGCATCGCGGCCAGGAAGGAACAGGCATTGTCGTAACTGATGGAGAGAAGCTTAAGAGTACGAAGGGAGAAGGGCTTGTTACCGAGATTTTCACCTCCGATGTAATTGAAGAACTGCAGGGAGTCGGTGCAATCGGCCACGTCCGCTATGCGACGGCAGGCGGAGGCGGATATGAGAATGTCCAGCCGCTCCTGTTCAAATCTCAAAATGGCGGGCTTGCACTTGCGCATAATGGCAACCTTGTGAATGCAGATGCGTTAAGGAATCNNACTAGCCCACTTGATCAAGCGCGGCGGTTTCAGCCAGTTGAAGGATCGGGTGAGAAATGCGCTTCCGATGCTGAAGGGTGCTTACGCATTTTTAATCATGACAGAAAACGAAATGATGGTTGCACTTGACCCGCATGGCCTGCGTCCGCTTTCTCTTGGGAAACTTGGTGACGCCTATGTAATAGCATCCGAGACTTGTGCTTTCGATATTGTCGGTGCTGAATTTGTAAGGGATGTCCTTCCAGGTGAACTCCTTATCATTGACGATGAAGGTCTTCACTCTGAAATGTACTCAATGAACTCTAATACAGCAATCTGTACGATGGAATATATCTATTTTTCAAGGCCTGACAGTAACATTCATGGAATCAATGTCCATACAGCCCGCAAAAATCTTGGGAAGCAGCTTGCTAAGGAAGTGCCGATCGAGGCGGATGTCGTAACGGGTGTTCCGGATTCCAGCATTTCGGCGGCGATTGGTTATGCGGAGGAATCAGGCATTCCATATGAAATGGGACTGATCAAGAATCGTTATGTCGGCCGGACATTCATCCAGCCTTCCCAGTCGTTAAGGGAGCAGGGTGTTAAAATGAAGCTTTCGCCGGTCCGCGGTGTTGTTGAAGGCAAGCGTGTCATCATGGTCGATGATTCGATTGTGCGCGGCACGACAAGCAGAAGAATCGTCAATATGCTTAAGGAAGCGGGAGCGACTGAAGTGCATGTCGTCATCAGCTCGCCGCCGATCAAGAACCCGTGTTTTTACGGGATTGATACATCAACAAGCGAAGAATTGATTGCATCCAGACATGCAGTCGAAGAAATCCGTGAACTGATTGGGGCGGATACTCTAACGTTTTTGAGCGTTGAGGGAATGCTGGAAGCAATCGGAAGGAATGAACCAGGCGAAACAAGAGGTCAGTGTCTTGCTTGTTTTACAGGGAAGTACCCTACAGAGATCTACCCTCAGGCCGTACCTGCCGGGCAGAAATGCTGATTTAGCAGTAGGACTGCTATTTTTTCTTGAAGAAGGAAAAGGGTAAGGAATCATGGTTTTTATGAAAGATGATGGTCTTGAAGATCGGAACTCTAGTCCGTTAATAGTGGATTAAGGATACAAAAAGGAATGAACTATCTGGTACACGAAACAATAAAATTTTAAAAAGTCAGAGAAACAGCCAAATCGGAGGTAATAATCATGGCAAACGCGTATAAGCAGGCTGGTGTGGATATTGAGGCCGGGTANNGTACGAGGCCGTTGAGCGAATCAAAAAACATGTGAAGCGCACGGTCCGTCCGGGTGTGATGGGAGCCTTGGGCGGATTCGGCGGCATGTTTGACCTTTCAAGTCTTGGGCTGAAAGAGCCTGTGCTTGTTTCGGGAACAGACGGCGTCGGTACGAAGCTTATGCTGGCATTCATGATGGATAAGCATGATACAATCGGTATCGATGCTGTCGCGATGTGTGTCAATGACATCGTCGTCCAGGGAGCAGAGCCATTGTATTTCCTTGATTACATTGCTTGTGGGAAGGCTGAACCGGAAAAAATCGAAGCGATTGTAAAAGGGATT
>DMSR01000287.1 GCA_003457145.1 Bacillus sp. (in: firmicutes) | reverse complement strand
TAGCTGCTTGATTTCCTCCCTTGCCTGTTCGTCTGTCAGTTTTCTTTTTCTGTAGATGTCTTCGAGGCATTCATCTTGATTGGTCCGTTCGTTGAATTCTTTGAAACGGGCTTTCGCCAATGGACGGTCTTCTCCAAACATGTTCAATACCGTATTTCGGTCAAGGAGATCCCCTGGATAATACACCTGATCATAATACCCGGGACAGCTGCTCCATTTCCAATCTTCAACCTTTGAACAGATGCCTGCCTTGACGGGGTTCTGGTGTATATACCTCACGACGGTGAGGAAGTACTCTTCGGTTTCAACATTTTCGCTTTTGAACCGGTCCTGAAACAGATGTCCCGTCGTGCGATACTTCCAATTGTAAAATGTCGCGTAGCTCACCCCGATCCGCTTCATCGTCGTCGCCAGTTCTTCTTCCCCTTCCTTTAAAAGCAAATGGACGTGGTTACCCATCAGGCACCAGGCATATAGAGTGAGTTTAGATATCCTTTTATACTTTTCCAAACTATCAAGGAACTTCATGCCGTCATCATCATCATGGAAAATCTCCTGCCGGTTTGCTCCCCGCAGCATCACATGGTAAACACCACTCGTGCTTCTCCTTCTCGCTTCTCGAGGCATCGCGATCACCCTCACATACGAATCCTGCGCATTGTCAGGGCTTCCTCAATTGCACCATCGGAAATAAACCGCTCACCCCTCATGTCAGAAATCGTCCTTGCAAGGCGGATGACCTTAATCTGGACCCTGTTGCTGAGTCCATGCTTCATGGACAAATCCTGCAGCTGGTTCTGCTGGAAGTTTGTGAGCGGCTTGCCACCAATCAACTGCTCAAATGGGACACTGCTGTTGCAGACTTCCTTTCCGTATCGTTCATATTGTCTTGCCCTGACAGTCATAACTCTTTTTCTAACTTCTTGGGATGATTCATTTTTGCTAAAATCATGCCCCTTAAGATTAACGGCTTTTAAGGAAAGAAGGATATCAATCCTGTCTAAAATCGGACCGGAAACCCTGTTCTTGTATACTTTGACCTGTTTTTCCGAACAAGTGCAGTAGTGGCTATCCGATCCCAGATATCCGCATGGGCAAGGGTTCATGGCGGCGATAAAAATGAATTTAGCCGGGTAGGTCACAGTAGAATGAATCCGGCTGATGGTCACCTTCTCATTCTCCAAAGGCTGCCTGAGCATATCCAGTGTCTTTTTCGAAAACTCGCCTAGTTCATCAAGGAAAAGAACGCCGCGGTGGGCAAGGGAAACTTCACCAGGTTTGGGATTGGAGCCTCCCCCGATATTCGAGACGGCTGATGCGGAATGGTGGGGATGGCGGTATGAAGGGAGAGTCAATGAGGAATAAGGAGCACCTGCCAGCTGGTAAAGGCTGATTTTTTCAAGCTGGGCTTCTTTCGAAAGTGAAGGCAGGATTGTTGGGAATGTTTCAGCCAGAAGACTCTTCCCGCAGCCAGGAGGCCCATCCATCTGCACATAATGACCGCCGCTCGCCGCAATCTCAAGCGCACGCTTGGCAAAACCATGCCCAATGATCTGACTGAAATCTCGGCTGGTCACCTCAGGCTCCTCAATCATTTCCACTTCCGGCAATAATGATAACAATTGCTGTCCGGCCAGCAGATTTATCACATCCTGCAAGGTTTCAACATAAACAAGTTCCAAGTCATCAATCTCTACCCTGGGAATAGTTGGATCGAAAGGCAATACCAAACGTTTTAAGTATAACTTCCTGGCCGCTAAAATAGCAGCAATCATTCCTTCAACAGGATGAACCGTCCCATCCAGTGACAACGCACCGATAAAGCCAGAATCCATCGGAATTGAATCCTGTATAAAACCACCACTCTTAAGAATGCCAATAGCAATCGAAAGATCAAACAAAGGGCCGTTCTTCTTCTGCTCCGCTGGCGATAAGTTGATGATCACCTTCTTCTCCACCAGGGCAAAACCCAATGTATGCAGCGCCGCCGTCACCCTCTCCTTCGACTCCTTCACCGAAGCATCAGGCAGTCCGACAATCACAATCGACTCAAAACCATCCTTCACCTGCACCTCAACATCAACACGATATCCTTCAAGCCCCTTCAAACCAATGCTTGAAACCTTAACAGACATACACAAACCTCCAAACAGTTATAAAATAAATGAAGAATAAGAAATAAAACAGAGGAAATGAAAACAAAAATAACGAGGAGAAAAATTGAGTAGGAAAAACCAGTTCAAAAAGTGGGGAAAGATTCATCGAGAAATCAAATGACGAAAAAGAAGAAGTCTTAGAAAGGAACTGAAGAAGAATAAGAGGGGAATCAATCTCCAACCTATCATAAACCAAGCAATAAAAATAAGCACTCATTATATTCCAACTAGCCAAAAACCTATCATTTCTCTCTATAATTAGGAGTGAATCTCCTCCCGGGTTGGGGTAATCAAACGTGGGTCGCACCTTTATTTCTTTAAAAGGAAGAAGCGGAAGGCCACATCTAACCTCGCCTCTCACCTTTTATTTTAACTCCCGAATGGGACACGAGAACCGCCCCCATGCTTCCCTTGGAAAAAAGGGCACTTTTTCAGTGGTCTCAAACCGTCCCCACGTCCCCGCTTCCATGATACCACCTCACTCCCTAGTATTATTTAATGGAAAAATGGCTATTCACGTGCGAAAATGAAGAAACGCAGGAAAACAAAGAATTAATGATAGAGAACTAAATCCAATAGATGCAGAAGCGGCTAATATATATGAGGGCCTTTTATTGTTCGTGGTTCGACTAAATCTTCTACTCTATGTAACCAATGAAAGTAACGGATTTCAAAAGAATTTCTATATATAAAATGAAAATAAGAACGAACTCGGAGGAGAAAAGATGAACATATTTCTGACTGGTGCAACAGGGTTTGTTGGTAAAAAGTTAACTGAAAGTCTACTAGAACAAGGACATGTCGTCTATGCACTGATTCGAAATTCGAAAAAGGCCGAGGCACTATCTTCTTCTATACCGACAGACCTCCAAAAGAACTTAGTTATGGTCGAAGGGGATGTCTCTCGAAGGAAAGCAGGTCTATCTGTTGAAGTAGTAAATCTTTTAAATGGAGTTATTGATTCCGTTTACCATGCGGCAGCCTTTCTATCTTTTGATGAGAACGTAAAAGATCAGACTTTTGCCATTAATTTCGAAGGAACAAGAAATATCTTAGAGCTGTCAAAGGAAATCAAAGCGAAAGATTTTTTCCATGTAAGTACGGCTTATACACTTGGACAGCAACTGTTTGGGACTGAAACACTACACCCAGTTGACAATCAATTTATCAATCCGTATGAAGAAAGCAAGTGCCATGCGGAGCATTTAGTATTTGAGTACCGGAATGATTTCAATATTAGTATCTTTAGGCCGTCCATCATTATTGGTGATTCTAAAACAGGAGAAGCTGAGACGACCTTTGCTTTGTATGGAGTCATTAGAAGTCTTGAACTACTGAAAAAAAGACTAGACAGGAAAAAGGAACTACAAAATCAAACTTTCAAGTTTCTATGTAATCAAGACTTCTAATGACTCCATACNNTTCAAGTTTCTATGTAATCAAGACACTGCTCAAAACTTGGTGCCTGTAGATTACGTGGTTGATGTGTTAACAGCAGCATTAGCCTATTCAAAAAGCAACACAATCTATCATATCACCAATTCAAATCCACCAACTAACAAGGTCATTTTTGAACTGCTTCAGGAGCATTTCAATCTACCAAATATAGATATGATTCCAATGGACTATACAGGAGATTTGTCACCAGAAGAACAAGCATTCAATAAACCCATGAGTGTGTTTTATGACTACTGGGGGAAAAACCTACGATTCAAAGACTCCAATACGAGAGAATTGCTAGCGGAAGCTGGAATCAAAGAGCTCATCATGGACCGGGAAATGCTCATAAGAATTATT
>DMSR01000439.1 GCA_003457145.1 Bacillus sp. (in: firmicutes) | reverse complement strand
TGGGGAAAAGCTGATTAATGAAACCAATACTATAGCAGATGAGTATGTTGGTAATAATTTATCCTGTGCAAGCTGCCATGCTAATGGCGGAACGGTAAAAGATAGTTCTCCCTTAGTTGGTCTTACATCAGTATTTCCAGAGTACAGACCACGCGAGGGAGTAGTGTTTACTCTTGAAGATCGAATAAACGGATGTATGGTTAGAAGCATGAATGGAAAGGAGATTCCATATAACAGTGAGGAAATGCGCGCAATGATGGCGTACTTGCAGTATTTGTCAAAAGACATTCCAGGATCGGCAGACATGGCTTGGAGAGCACCTAAAGAGCCAAAGCAATACCCTGTTCCAAGCGTTGAGGATGGAGAAAAAGCATATGCCCAATCATGTGCAAGCTGTCATGCAGCGGACGGATCAGGAACTGGAGCGAATACTGGCCCGGCAGTATGGGGAGAAAATTCTTTTAATGATGGTGCTGGAATGTCCAGATTCGCTAAAATGGCTGGATATGTTCAAAAAAACATGCCAAAAGGCCAGGGAGGAACGTTATCCGATCAGGATGCAGCCAATATTGCAGCATATATTCTAATCCAGGACCGACCAGAGTGGAAGGGGCATGCTACAGATTGGCCAAACGGCGGAAGGCCCGGTGATATCATGAGTAAGGAAAAGCGGGAACAAGTTAAAAATGGGATAATTACATGGGAGGAAATAGTTACGGTAAAAAAATAAATGAAAGTTGTTTATATATATGAATGAAGGGTTCTTTCACGAAGAATTATTTTAAAAATACTTACAAACGTTGTAGGAGAATATTTGCTCTTGTATGAAAAAAACGCAGTCATAGTATAAGAAAGAACCCAGCACCTGCATTGGTGCTGGGTTTCGTTATAACTCTCCATTGTAAGATCCTACACTTCATTGGAATTGTACTTTTGAACATGCTTTCTTTTAATATAATATTCTTCAGTCCCAAGTTCACGATTCAGGAGCAATTCCATTTCTTCAAGGATATTTTTGGATACAACTGGATCTGAAAGGGACCATTTGACTGTGTATACAAAATAAAAATTCTTAATTTGCCGGAAGACAACAATCGAATTAGGGTACTCGTCAAATTGTGCCTTTATATTGTACCGTTTTGTGTAAGACCATTTTGTTAATTTCATTAGATACCCCAACTGTTTTACAAAGTAGTGGCGGTTCTTGTCGAACAGTGCTTGTTGTTACTGACCAGGCCGTTGCTCTATTCTTACTAAATACCCTTTTTAGTAGATTGAAAACAAGGACATAAGTATAATAAAGTATTCTCTTATACCTGAATATGCTAAAATAAGGGACGTGTAATGTGCATATAGCAGTGAATAACATATTGATAACAACTTGCTAGCACTTTGATAAAAGCCCGTTGTATTTGTTATTTTCATCTGAACTGGAGGGGGGATCAGCGTATGAATGAAGCCCAGAGAATTCAATTAANNTGTAAGAGTATCTAAGGATACTTCTGAAAAGCTTGATGAAATCGTAGAATATTATCAAGAGAACACGAAGGTTGGCAGGATATATAAAGGTGACGTTTTGACGGACATAATAGAAAAATCCTTTGAAATTATGCAAAAACAAAAAAGCATGAAACGATAAAGTGCCTATTTGAAAATATGACGATTTTGAGAACAAAACGTTTGCATTTAACAATAATCAGTCGTATTATTGTAATAATCTGATAACTTGAAGGTGGTTGAAGATTATGATGCGAATGGCTGTTGCCGGTATAGCTGGGTTTGTGCTTGTGTTTATTGAATCATATATAGTGATGGTTGCAAAGCAGTATCAAACAATTGAATTTGGCGGATTCGCTCCATTTGTCAGTGTGTGGGCGATGAATTTCTTCCTGGTTTTTTCTATTCTTACACATATTAAGTTCTGGTATGATGAGCGAGAAGCCCAGCGAGAAGAAGAAGCAGTACAAAGGGACCATTTTAGTTAATCAGAACCGTACGACTTTAATGAAGGGTAAATATAAAAAGGAGATAGGCTTGTGAAAAACAGTCTAACTCCTTTTTTATTTCCTCTATTTTTTTGCGTGAATTAAGAGTCTTTAGAATCTAGATCCTCTAAATCATCTCTTTCTGCTTCCTCTGCAGCTATTCGAAGTTCTTGAAAAAATAATTGATCATTACAGACCATGCTATGCTTATGACCTTCAGCAGCAGTTTGGTTTTGACTGTTGTTTGGTTCTTTTTTCATAAGGCTCCCTCCTGTTGTCAATGGAATCTTAGTCTAGATTTACCCTTTTTCCCTTTTTAATATTCGTTTATGCAATCTTGTGAAAAATAGTAAAGTGATGCTAATGCAAAAGATAAATCTCTGTGTGTCCATAATCTCCTCTTGCAGGCCAAAGTTAGATCCTTTTCTTTAGATGTATACTGATTCCCACATAGAGACTCCTAAAGTAAGTATTTTACTCTCATTGTGTTTTCATCCCCACGTAAGATAACTTTTCGAAATATGTCATTTCTATAACCACCAATAAAGCACTTTTCAAAAACTTAAAGCTTATCTTTTCTAATAAATTCTTAGATGTCTAGACCCGGCTTTTATAAGCTATGGAGTTTCCTAATTACCTTAGCCCCTTCGGATATTCGAAAGAGCTTCTTTCTGTCATCAAGCACAATTTCTTTAAAAATAATGGTTAATGTTTCAGGTAGACCGGGTAGTTAGGAGTAAACTCTAATTTAACTAGAAAGGAAGATGAGGCATTGACTGGAAAAATTAATGTAAAGATTAATGGCGCAGAAGTGGCGGCTGCTGAAAATCAAACGATCCTTCAATTCCTTTCAGACAGTTCATTCGAAGTACCAAGCGTATGTTACCATCCCAGTCTTGGAGCAATTGAGACATGTGATACTTGCATTGTTGAAGTAAATGGGGAAATGGTCAGATCATGTTCCACATTTTTGAATGAAGGAGACCAAATCGATACTATAGCGCCAAAAGTCAAAGAGGCGCAAACAATGGCAATGGATAAAATTCTCTTTAATCATGAACTGTACTGTACTGTTTGTGATTACAATAATGGGACGTGCGAAATACATAACACTGTCAAGGAGATGAAAATAAATCATCAGAGCATCCCGTTTGATCAAAAGCCTTATGAGAAGGATGAAACCAATCCATTTTACCGGTATGATCCCGACCAGTGCATTTTATGTGGCAGATGTGTGGAAGCGTGCCAGGATTTACAAGTGACTGAAACTCTGACAATTGACTGGGAGCGGAAGCGTCCGCGGGTGATTTGGGACAATGATGTACCGATCGATCAGTCTTCCTGCGTATCATGCGGTCATTGTTCTACTGTTTGTCCTTGTAATGCGATGATGGAAAAAGGCATGGAAGGAGAAGCAGGCTTCTTGACTGGAATGGCCAAGGAAACGCTTCGACCAATGATTGAAATCACCAAGAATGTTGAAACTGGCTATGGTTCGATTTTAGCCATCTCAGACATGGAAGCAGCAATGCGTGAATCCCGAATCAAAAAAACCAAGACGGTATGCACGTATTGCGGTGTAGGATGCAGCTTTGATGTTTGGACAAAAGGACGTGAGATCCTAAAGGTCGAGCCTCAGGTGGAAGCGCCTGCAAATGGTATTTCCACCTGTGTGAAAGGGAAATTTGGCTGGGATTTTGTCAATAGTGAAGAGCGCCTGACAAAACCTCTGATTC
>DMSR01000528.1 GCA_003457145.1 Bacillus sp. (in: firmicutes) | reverse complement strand
TTTTTAACCGAAAAAAGTATTACGGTTAATTGATTCTGAGAAGGTTACCGAATTCTTTGCGGCGCCGACAATGTGGAATATGATTTTACAGGAGAACCTGGATGACTATGATATCGGAAGCCTGAAGCTTGGCTTGTATGGTGCTGCTCCAATGGCTCCATCACTCGTCCATGCTTGCCATGACAAACTTGGAATAAAGCTTGTCCAGGCATATGGAATGACGGAAATGGGCCCTGCAATCACGTTCCTTTCAGAGGACGACCAGCTTTCAAAGGCTGGAGCGGCCGGTCAGGCTTGTCTGAATCATGAAATCAGGATTGTTAGGCCGGTTGAGGACGGACCATCTGATCCTGAAGGTGTTCTGCCGCCGGGAGAAAGCGGGGAAATCATCGTTCAGGGGCCGTGCATGATGTCTGGCTATTTCAACCGGGAAGAAGCATCGGAAAAGGCGATGTACAAAGGATGGTACCATTCCGGGGACATTGGCTTCCTTGATGAAGAAGGCTTTCTGTGGGTGAAAGACAGGGTCGACGATATGATCATCAGCGGAGGGGAAAACATCTATCCGCGGGAGGTTGAGGATGTTCTTCATGCCCATGAAGGTGTACTTGATGTTGCGGTAATTGGACAGCCGGATGACCGCTGGGGGGAAAGCGTCACTGCCTTTGTAGTGAAGAAGGATCCGCAAGTCAGTGAAGAAGAGTTAGATGAATGGTGCAAAAACAGCGACAGTCTTGCAAATTATAAACGTCCTCGGAAATATTTGTTCGTTGATGCATTGCCGCGCAACGCAAGCGGGAAAATCCAGAAGTTCATGCTCCGCAAGCAAATGGAAGAGCTATTTTCCAATGGCCAGCCGTCGTAGAGGAAAGGATTTATACTATGCTGAATGGCATTAAGATTATTGACTTCACCAATTATATTCCCGGGCCATTCGCTACATTGCGGCTGTCAGAGCTTGGTGCTGAGGTCATCAAGGTCGAAGCACCCGAAGGAGATCCGGCTAGGAATACAGGAAAAGGCTATGTATATGATGCTCATAACCGAGGGAAAAAAAGCATTGTGATTAATTTGAAGCATGAAGAAGGAAAGCGGATTGCCCTGGAATTAATAGCTGGTGCCGATTCTGTCATAGAAAGCTTTCGGCCTGGCGTAATGGAAAAGCTAGGTCTCGGCTATGAAGCTGTCAGCGGAATCAATCCGGGAATTGTCTATTGCTCGCTAACAGGTTATGGGGATAGTGGGGCCATGAGCCAGTTTGGCAGCCACGATTTGAATTACATGAGTTTAAGCGGAGCACTTTCACAATTGAAGGATGGCTCAGGAAGGCCGATTCATCCGACCAACACGTTTGCTGATTATATTGGCGGGATGGCAGCGAGTGAACGAATCCTTGCCGGNNAAGCATGGCTTCGCTGATGGCAAACCATGTCCTGATTGAAAAAGAAACTGGTTATCCTCATGGTGTTTCTGTCTTGAATGGCACAATAATTTCATATGCACTTTATGAAACAAAAGACGGGCGTCATGTGAGCCTGGGTGCGCTGGAGCCGAAATTCTGGAGGAATTTTTGTGAGGCCCTTGGCAGGGAAGAGTGGCTCCAGGCTCATTATTCAAAGCCGGAGAGGTCTAATCAAGTTTACCGCGAGATGACTGATTTGTTTAAAAGCAAGACTCTTTCGGAATGGTCGGAGTTTGCCATGCGGGTGGATAGCTGCCTTGCGCCTGTTCTTGAGGCGGGAGAGATTGCCGAATTTCCCTTTTACAAAGCAAAGGAATTCGTGTTTGATCAAGGCCAAATCAAAATGCACGGGGATATCGGGGGAGATTCGGGGAGCTGTCCACCGGAAAAAGGAGGGCAAACGGAAGAGATTTTAAGAGGGTGGCTTGGCGCAACGGATGAGCAGATGGAAGTCTGGAGGAATAATGGGGTTATTTAGGAAGATGTCTAACAAAACTTTTACAAGAAGCGGAAGGGGAAATATCCCGTATGATGAATGTTCCATTGACAGTTGGATCGCTTTTGGAAAGAGCAGAAAAGTTTTTCCCGAAAAAGCAGGTAGTTTCACGGACACTTTCTGGAATCCATCGTTTTACTTACAAGGAAATCGGCGAGCGGACCCGCAGGCTTTCCAGCGTGCTCGCAAAGCTCGGCATCGCCGGAGGCGACCGAGTAGGGACTTTTGCCTGGAATCATCACCGTCATCTGGAAATCTACTTTGCCGCACCAGGAATGGGGGCTGTGCTGCATACGATAAACATCCGATTATCTCCCGAACATATCTCTTATATAATCAATCATGCGGAAGACTAGGTTCTGTTCGTGGATGAAGATTTGCTGCCAATCATTGAGAAGAGCAAGGACATTCTTAAGTCGGTAGAGGCGTTTGTCATCATGACCGACAAAGATGAGCTTCCGGAAACCACTTTAGCACCTGTCTATTCATATGAAGAGTTGCTGCGTGAAGGAAACCCGAATTTCGAATTCATCAAGGATATCGATGAAAATGCCCCGGCTGGAATGTGCTATACTTCGGCGACAACAGGGAATCCAAAAGGTGTTGTCTACTCACATCGCGGGATTGTCCTGCATAGCTATGCGTTTGGATTAGCTGATACTGCAGCGCTATCTGAAACGGATGTTGTCCTTCCTGTGGTGCCGATGTTCCATGCCAATGCCTGGGGCCTTCCATTT
>DMSR01000536.1 GCA_003457145.1 Bacillus sp. (in: firmicutes) | reverse complement strand
CAGTTGGTCGCTATTTTTATGGCGGTTACCTGCATCATGTGCAGTTGGTCGCTATTTTTATGGCGATGACCTGCATTATGTACAGTTGGTCGCTATTTTTATGGCGATGACCTGCATTACGTGCAGTTGGTCGAATTATTGGGAAAAGTGGTCAAATTAACTTTAAATCTGGTCGAATAAATTAAAAATTCGCCAATAAAATTCAAAGTGTGGTTGAATTATTTTATTTTTCGCCAATAAATTTAAATCGCCCTTTAAAAAGGAGGTATTTTCTATGTTGAGATCGAATTATACAGTAAAATTTTAAGGAGTGATGGCATTTGATCGGGAAAACAAGAGCATATCCTAAAGAGTTGATGATATTAGAAGCGATAGTAAGGCGCTTACCCCCTAATGATCTCAAAAAAGCAGATCTCGAAAAGAAACTTTATCGCAAACGGGCTGGTTACAAAGGCGAAAAGACGCTGGATTACTTTTTAGCACAAATGGACCACTCTGAAATGGTAATCTTGCACGATTTAAGAATTCCCCTAAACGGAACCCACTTCCAAATTGACACCCTCATCATTAGCCCTTATTTTCTCCTCATTATCGATTCAAAAAATTACGCAGGAACTCTCATTTTCCTTCCGGAATTCAATCAATTGATACGTATACAAAATAATATTGAAGAAGTTTTTTCCGACCCGATTCTCCAGACAAAAATCCAGGGGTCTCAATTAAGACTATTTCTCGAAAAGCACCACATTACGCCTCCGCCGATTGAAAACCTTGTTGCGATAAGCAATACGCAGGCCATCATTAAAAATCCAGCCAATGATCAAGAAGTAAGTTATAGAGTCTTCAGGTCAGCGAATGTTTCCTTCAAAATCCCGCCTTTTTACAAAAAGTATACCCAGCCCCTTCTCTCCAAAAATGAGATGAAGAAAATCTCCAGATATTTAATAAAGGCACACGAACCTTTAGTTCCCGACCCAAAATCGATGAACCTCCCATTCAATAAAATGATTCCGGGTGTGCAGTGTCCTGTCTGTGAGACATTCGGCATGGACTACCACCAGGGGAAATGGACTTGCACTAGCTGCGGGCATAAATCCGCGCAGGCCCCTATTCAGGCATTGAGGGATTATTTCCTTATTTATGGCCCTTCGATTACTAGCAAGCAATTTCGCGCATTCATGAAAGTCAGATCTTCTTCAACCGCAAAACGGCTTTTAGCTACCATGGATTTGTCATCTCTCGGCACAACAAAAGGACGGACCTACTTTCCTGGAAAAGGCTTCTTTGATTATGAAGCGCTGTAATCAGCACTGATAAGACATTTCACAGGCTTCCAATTTAAAAGAAAACCCAGCGCAATCTACTCTTCAGCGCTGGGTTTCTTCCGCTTATTCAATACTCCAAGTACATTTTTCAATGGAAGCTTTTGCTCTTGCAGAAGGACCATCAGGTGGTAGAGCAGATCGGCTGCTTCCCACTTCAATTCTTCTGCATCGCGGTTCTTGGCTGCGATGATGACTTCCGATGCTTCTTCGCCGACTTTCTTCAAAATCTTATCGACGCCTTTTTCAAATAGATAGGTTGTATATGCGCCTTCTGGCATTTCCTTTTCGCGTTCGCGGATGGTCTTTTCCAGCTCGACCATGACTCCAAAATCGTTCAATGAAGTCGTTTCATGGCCGTCACTGTCACCCAATAAGCTTTCCGAAAAGCAGCTAACCGCTCCTGTATGGCACGCTGGTCCAGCTGGTTCTACCAAAACAACCAAAGCGTCACCATCGCAGTCATATTTCATCCCGACAATCTGCTGCGTGTTCCCGCTCGTTGCCCCTTTATGCCAGAGCTCTTCCCGGGAGCGGCTGTAAAACCACGTTTCCCTCGTTTCAAGCGACTTGCTAAGCGACTCTTTGTTCATATATGCGACCGTCAGCACTTCAAGTGTCGATGCATCCTGAACAACTGCCGGAATCAATCCGCTGACGTCAAATTTCAATTCATCTATATTCATCTAACAATCACTCCTTTATCACGGAGATGGGATTTCACTTCTTTAACGGATGTTTCGCGATAGTGAAAAATCGAAGCAGCCAGTGCTGCGTCTGCTTTTCCATTTAAAAAAGCATCCGCGAAATGGTCTGCATTGCCGGCACCGCCTGATGCGATGACGGGAACGGTAACTGCTTCACTCACTGCCCGTGTCAGTTCTAGGTCAAAGCCATTCTTTTCGCCGTCGCTGTCCATGCTGGTCAAAAGGATTTCCCCTGCTCCAAGCCGGACGGCTTCCTTGGCCCACTCGATCACTTCAAGCTCGGTCGGCTTGCGGCCGCCATGGGTATACACTCTCCATGAACCCAGCTCTGGGTCATATTTCGCATCGATGGCCACGACGATGCACTGAGACCCGAAGTATGCAGAGCCTTCTGCTATTAAAATCGGATCCGCAACCGCTGCTGTATTCAATGACACTTTATCTGCACCGGATCGAAGCATCTTTTTCATATCTTCAAGCGTGTTGATCCCGCCGCCGACTGTGAATGGAATGGCGAGTTCTGATGCTACTTCCCTTACGACCTCGACCATCGTTTTCCGGCCTTCAACAGAAGCGGATATATCAAGAAAGACGAGCTCGTCTGCACCCTGCTTGTCATAAAAACGAGCAAGCTCAACAGGGTCGCCGGCATCGCGAAGCTGGATGAACTGGACACCCTTGACGACCCGGCCCTCTTTTACATCAAGGCATGGAATGATTCGTTTGCTTAACATTTATACATTCCCCGTTTCCAGCGCCGATTTTACCGAAAAACGGCCTTCATAAATCGCT
>DMSR01000450.1 GCA_003457145.1 Bacillus sp. (in: firmicutes) | reverse complement strand
GATGTAAAATATTTGAGAGCGAATTTTGAAGCAGTAAAAAAACAGCTGCAGTACCGCGGTGAAGATTTAACCGATTTCGGTAAATTCGAAGATTTAGATGTTAAACGAAGAGATTTAATTGTAGTCGCTGAGGAGTTAAAGAGCAGAAGAAATGAGGTCTCCCAACAAGTTGCTGCCTTGAAACGTGAAAAACAGGATGCGGATCACCTGATTGTTGAAATGAGAGAAGTTGGAGACAAGATCAAGGAATTGGATGATCAATTGCGTGTAGTTGAGGAAGAACTTGAAAACCTTATGCTGAGCATTCCAAATATCCCACNNAAGACGACAATGTAGAGGTTCGTAAATGGGGAGAAATCCGCGATTTTGAATTTGAGGCAAAGCCGCACTGGGAAGTAGCTGAAAAACTCCACATTCTTGATTTCGAACGCGCAGGAAAAGTAACGGGAAGCCGGTTTGTATTCTACAAAGGACTGGGTGCACGCCTTGAGCGGGCATTAATCAGCTTTATGCTTGACCTCCATGTTGATGAGCATGGATATAAGGAAGTACTGCCGCCTTATATGGTCAACCGTGCGAGTATGACGGGAACTGGACAGCTTCCTAAGTTTGAAGAAGATGCATTCAGGATTGAAAGTGAAGACTATTTCCTGATTCCGACCGCAGAAGTCCCGGTTACGAATATGCATCGTGATGAAATCTTAAGCGTAGATGAGTTGCCAATCGCCTATGCAGCATACAGCGCTTGCTTCCGTTCTGAAGCAGGTTCTGCAGGGCGTGACACTCGAGGGCTGATCCGTCAGCATCAATTCAATAAAGTGGAACTAGTGAAGTTTGTTAAGCCAGAAGAATCTTACGAGGCACTGGAAAAATTAACAGGTCATGCCGAGAAGGTGCTTCAGCTTCTGGGGCTTCCATATCGAGTGTTGAGCATGTGCTCCGCCGACCTTGGGTTTACAGCTGCGAAAAAGTACGATATAGAAGTGTGGATTCCGAGTTACAATACGTATAGAGAAATTTCTTCTTGCAGTAACTTTGAANNGCTGGTGCACACCCTCAACGGCTCCGGCCTGGCCGTCGGCCGCACGCTGGTGGCCGTGCTGGAGAACTACCAGCAGGCAGACGGCAGCGTAGTAATACCGGAAGTGCTTCGTCCGTATATGCGCAACCGTGAAGTCATCACGCCTGAATAAATCCTTTCTCACCTTTTCGGGCAGGGAAATTTCCTGCCTGAAAAAAATAAAAGTAGTGTTGACGAACTTGAAAATACGTGTTATTATAATTCTTGTCGAAACGGAGGAATACCCAAGTCTGGCTGAAGGGATCGGTCTTGAAAACCGACAGGCGGGTAACACCGCGCGGGGGTTCGAATCCCTCTTCCTCCTCCATTAACTTTAACATTAAGCATTAACGCATAAAACAATTTGGAGATTGTGTAAAAAAACCTGTTACTCATGTAACAGGTTTTTTTATATTTAATTTTAATTGGTTCAAATAGGCATTCATGGAGGATTATTTAGAGAATCGAAAACTGCCCAGAAAAGAAAAAAAGAGGTGCATAATCGCACCTCTTTTTCGTGTTACTTTTTCAATAATTGTGTTTGTCTAATGTGTGTAGCGATTTTCTCGACGATTGGTTCAATTGATTCCGGGTTGTTAAAGAGATCATAATCGTTGATATTCAAACGCAGGACAGGACATGCATTGAAATTGTTGATCCAGTTTTCATAGCGGGCATGCATTTCTTCCCAGTAGGTAATTGGTGTTTGCTGCTCCATCGGACGCCCTCTTAACTTAATCCGGTCAATGATATCATCAATGGAGCCTTCCAGGTAGATAAGCAGGTCAGGATGAGGGAAATAAGGAGTCATTACCATAGCGTCAAACAGACTCTTATATGTCTCATAGTCCACAGGTGACATCGTACCTTTTTCATAATGCATTTTAGCGAAGATCCCAGTGTCTTCATAGATGGAACGGTCCTGGATAAAACCACCGCCATATTCAAAAATTCTTTTTTGTTCCTTGAATCTTTCAGCGAGGAAATAAATCTGCAAATGAAAGCTCCAACGGTCAAAATCTGCGTAGAATTTATCGAGATACGGATTTGTATCTACTTTTTCAAAGGAGGTACGGAACCGTAAGGCATCGGCCAGGGCGTTTGTCATCGTAGATTTGCCGACTCCTACTGTTCCGGCAATCGTGATGACCGCATTGGATGGAATGTCATATTTTAATCTTAGATTCATGGTTGTACGCTCCTTTTTCTTAGTGAGGCGGTCAGCTGGTCAATGATGAGCTGCAGGTCTGATTCATTCTTAACAAAATCAAGGACATCCCCATTGAAGCGGAGGACAGGGATTTCCGGATGCTGCTGCTCGAAGTGAAGCATGGCTTGTTCGTAATCAAGTGATAATTGTTCGAGGTACAGAGGGCTGATATTTCTTTCAATTTCGCGGCCGCGTAGCTTGATTCGGTTTAAAAGAGTATCAAGGCTGGCGTTGAGATAAATAATGACATTAGGTTTTGGCATATCTTTTGTCAGGATTTGATATATATCTAGGTATTTTTTATATTCCTGATCGTTAAGAGTACGTTGTGCGAAGATTAAATTTTTCAGTATGTGATAATCAGCTACAACCGGCTGGTTTTTGCTGATGTAGTGTTCATTAATATCTCCAAGCTGCTTGTATCGATTACAGAGAAAAAACATCTCCGTCTGGAAGCTCCATTCTTCAATGTCCTCGTAAAATTTCCCCAAGAATGGATTTTCATCGACTATTTCCTTTAATAGAGCAAATTGAAAACGCTCGGAAATGGCACGGGCCAGTGATGTTTTTCCAATGCCAATCGGTCCTTCAACCGTTATAAAAGGTGTCCCTTCCACAGCATGTCCTCCCTCTCCGTTTGTTCTGTATGTGGTTTACATTTCTGACATTTAAATAGCGCAAAATCCATTTTATCACACCACAGCGCAGAATGGATACGGAATATTATGAGGGAGTCTTACAAAAAAGAAGACAGCCGCATGAATAACTGTGACTGTCTAATATTATCAAATTTTGTAGAAATATTTGATGAAAATATATTTAAGGCGTATTTTTGACTACATTGAAGTTTTCCTGGATCAATAGCCAATTTTGCGGGAAGGAAAGGCCGAGTTTCCAGTAACTCATGCCTCTTAAATTCAATTCCTTGATCAGATCGAATTTTGCCTGGATAGAACGCGCGTCTTCGAACCATACTTCATGCCGCTTGCCATCAGCATCCGTATAGTTGAAGAATGGGGCTTGTGCTTTTTGATCATATTGAATCGGTACACGGTATCTTGCAGCGAGCGTGATGGCCTGCTGCGGACTGACAGCCTTTGCTATCGTACCCTGTACAAAAGGGAGCGTCCAGTCGTATCCATACAGATTCTGGCCCATCATCACTTTCTCAGACGGCATTACACTTACTGCATATTCCAATACGTCACGGACAGGGCCAATTGGCGATACTGCCTGGGCTGGCCCGCCACTATAGCCCCATTCGTATGTCATTATTACGACGAAATCGACAATTTCTCCGTGTGCCTTGTAGTCATGCGCTGTATACCATGGTCCTTCCTGTGCTGCGCTCGTTTTTGGTGCCAGGGCTGTAGAAATAAGCCAGCCTTCTTGCTTAAATCGGTCACGTGCTTTTCTTAAAAAGCGATTATACGCTTCCCGATCAGCAGGGCGAAGGAACTCAAGGTCAAAATGAATATCACGAAAGCCGTATTTTCGTGCAGTCGTGACGATATTATTGAGGAACCGATCCTGGACTGGGATATCGTTCAGGAGAATCCGTCCAAGCTCAGCGCTGAATTGATCATTTTCCTGATTGGTAATGACCATCATCAAGGTATTGTTATTTGCCTTTGCGATTGCAGGAAAATCATTAAGAAGCGGTTCCTTCAGGGACCCATCACGCAGTGCCTGGAAACTGAAAGGTGCTAGATAGGTTAAATAAGGTGCGGCTTCCCTGGCTGCTGTTTCAAGTGCGGGTGCTACTGTTGTTCCCCGCGGCTCAACATAAGCATTGAACTCAGCCCTTTCTTTTGGCCGTGTTGGTATATAAAGGCGAAAGCCAACCGAGAGAGGCTGGTTAACGGATATTGCGTTAATCCGGGCCAGCTCCTGATAGTTAATGCCGAATTTCCTTGCGATGGACCATAGGCTGTCACCTGGCTGGACCCAGTAAAAGCTGCCGACGATCGGAATGACCAGTGTCTGGCCAACTACAAGATTATTTGGATTAGGAAGTTCATTTGCCTCAGTAATATCTGTAACGGAAGCCCCGTAAATCTGGGCAATCTGCGTCAGAGTCTGACCTTGCTGAACTACATGTATTTGCATCTTCTTCCCTCCCTGACATTTTAACGCTACAACCATTCTATGAGGGAAAGAAATACAGTATGCTATAAATCTAGCTGGTCAGACGGTTTTGTTACTGCTGACAAGACATTTTTCATCATCGTTAGTGCATATTTATTATCCTCGTCATTGTTGGAGGCAATGAAATCCTCAGGTATGATTAAATTATATTCCCGCATATAAGCATCATTCGCTGTAAAGAGGACGCAAATGTTGCCGGCAATGCCAGCGAGGATGAGAGTGTCGACTTTTAATTGCTGCAGAAGGGTGTGAAGGGCTGTCCCGTAAAATGCGGAATGCTTTGGTTTAATCAAGAAATAGTCCTGTTCTTTAATAGGAGCTATCCTGTTTATGATCCCTTCACTTTTTTCATTGCGGCAGTAGGCCATTATTTTTTCGAAATCAGCCTGCCATAGATTATAATGGTCGTTAATATAGACGACAGGCATGTCTTTTTCGTTAAAAGTTTTTTTCAGCGTTAAAATTGGGTCAATGATGTTCTTCGTATGACCAGCAAGGGCTTCCCCTGCTTCAAAATTGAAATCGTTGATCATGTCTATAATTAATAATGCAGCCTTTGTCATATCAATTCCTCTCCTTTGCTCTATTTTTAGACCAGGAGGGGATTCTTAAACCACTTGGAAATAAAAGACTTAAATAGCCGGAGGAGAAAGATGTCTGCTCAATTTACTCCAGATGAACTATATATGCGTGAAGCAATTGAACAAGCGAAAAAAGCAGGCCAAATAAACGAGGTGCCTATTGGAGCGGTGATTGTCCTTGGTGGCGAAATCATCGCCCGTGCCCATAATCTAAGGGAAACAAGGCAAAGCTCGATCGCCCATGCTGAAGTGCTTGCAATCGATGAAGCCTGCCGGAAGCTAGGGACATGGAGACTTGAGAATGCAATTCTCTATGTAACTCTTGAACCATGTCCAATGTGCGCAGGGGCAATCATGTTGTCGCGGGTCAAAAAAGTTGTTTATGGAGCGAAGGACCCGAAAGGCGGATGCGCTGGTACATTTATGAACATTCTTCAGGATGATCGGTTTAATCATCAGAGTGAAGTGGAAGCAGGTGTACTCGAAGAGGAGTGCGGAGCGCTTTTGTCAGAATTCTTCAAGGATTTGCGAGAGAAAAAGAAATTAAAGAAGAAGCAGGAAAAAGCATTATTGGAACAGCATACAGGAATTGACAGCCAATAAATATTGATTTTTATGGGTGAAGTTAGTATACTATGTATGTGTCCTTGAGACACACCTAAATCAGGTTTCAATTTTGCCGTGCTAGTCGGGGAGGTAGCGGTGCCCTGTACCCGCAATCCGCTCTAGCGGGGATGAATCCCTTCCCGAGGCTGAGTTACTGTAGGGTCTGCCTTAAGTAAGTGGTGTTGACGCCCGGGTCCTGCGCAATGGGAATCCATGAACCATGTCAGGTCCGGAAGGAAGCAGCATTAAGTGGACGCTCCCATGTGCCGCAGGGTTGCCTGGGCCGAGCTAACTGCTTAAGTAACGCTTATGGTACTCAGTCGACGGAAGGTGCACGGCAGTTAAATGATAATAATCAACTCATCCCTTTCCAGGGATGAGTTTTTTGTTGTTCGTTTCTATTAAGAAAAAAGAACAAACTTTCCTTTTGGAAAAGTGAAATTGAAAAATATTTGCGTTATAATAGGAAAGATAATATAACGAAGGGAGCGGTGTCATTGGCCTACCAAGCTTTATATCGTGTCTGGCGTCCACAGCAATTTATTGATGTGGTCGGACAGGAACATGTCACAACGACACTGCAAAATGCTCTGCTTCAACAAAAAATATCACATGCCTATCTTTTTTCGGGCCCGAGAGGAACGGGAAAGACGAGTGCTGCAAAAATTTTGGCAAAAGCGGTTAACTGTGAAAGAGCTCCGATTACTGAGCCTTGCAATGAATGCGACTCCTGCCGTGGAATCACGGATGGATCCATTCCTGATGTGATTGAGATTGATGCTGCATCTAATAACGGTGTAGAGGAAATCAGGGATATTCGCGACAAGGTTAAATATGCTCCGAACGTCGTGAAGTATAAAGTATATATAATTGACGAAGTGCATATGCTTTCCATCGGAGCGTTCAATGCCCTGCTCAAAACTCTTGAAGAGCCTCCTAAGCATGTAATTTTCATCCTCGCTACTACTGAGCCTCATAAGATTCCTTTAACTATCATTTCAAGATGCCAGCGATTTGATTTTAAGAGGATCACTGCTCAGGCCATTGTAGGCAGGATGAAGCAAATTGTTGAGGAATCTGGAGTTGATTGCGACGAAGTGGCTCTGCAGATTATTGCAAGGGCAGCAGAAGGCGGAATGCGAGATGCTCTTAGTCTGCTTGACCAGGCTATTTCTTTCAGTCAGGATAGAGTTACTCTAGAGGATGCTCTAACAGTAACCGGAACAGTATCGCAGAATTTTCTTAATCAGCTTGCAAGAGCAATTTATGAAAAAAATGCAGCAGCCGGGCTGGAGGCATTGGAGGATCTCCTTTTACAAGGGAAAGATCCGGTAAGATTCATCGAAGACTTTATTTATTTTTATCGTGATATGCTTCTTTATAAGGCGGCTCCCGCTCTTGAAGAATCGATGGAAAGAGTCATGCTTGATGATCACTTTCTGAATTTGGCCAACGACATCGAATCCGGGCAAATTTATGAATTAATTGAAGTTTTGAATAAAGCACAGCAAGAAATGCGCTGGACAAACCATCCTCGTATCTTCCTGGAGGTTGCAATCGTTAAACTTTGCCAGCTCGAAAAACAATCCCTATCTGGTGGTGTTGAAATCGAGCCGCTGCTCAAAAGAATCGAACAACTGGAAGAAAGGTTAGCGAATCTCCAGCAAAATCCGGGAGCAGCTGCGGGTGAACCTGCAGCTGCTGCTAAAAAAGCTCCACGTTCTAATCGAAAAGGTTTCCAGGCGCCAGCCGGAAAAATCAATGAAGTGTTAAAAAGCGCCACAAAGGCGAACTTGAATGCTATAAAAGGACGTTGGGGAGATTTACTTGAGATGCTAGCGGCAAAGCAGATGCGTTCTCAGGCTGCATTGTTAAATGAAGCTGAGCCTGTTGCTGCATCAGATGCTGCAGTAGTGATAAAATTCAAATATGAAATCCACTGTCAGATGGCAATGGAGAACACCAGGTTCATTGAAACGGTCAGTGGCGCCATGTATGAATACACCGGCAAAAGAATGCAGGTGATCGGTGTGCCGGAAGACCAGTGGCTGAAAATCAGGGAAAGCTTTATCAGCCAAAGAGGGGAAGAGGCAACAGAAGGGCCTGGAGCAAGTGAAGACCCGCTGATTGCCGAAGCGAAGAAATTGTTTGGCGATGAATTAATACAAATTCAAGATTAAATTATGGAGGTACGTTAACATGAATCGTGGAATGGGTAATATGCAAAATATGATGAAGCAAATGCAGAAGATGCAAAAGAAAATGGAAGAGGCACAGGCTGAATTAGGCGAACAAAAAATCGAAGGCTCAGCAGGCGGCGGCATGGTGACGGTTATCGTTACAGGCCATAAAGAAATCGTTGATGTGCAAATCAAGCAGGAAGTTGTTGATCCTGATGATGTTGAAATGCTTCAGGACCTTGTTCTTGCTGCAACAAATGATGCGTTGAAAAAAGCCGAAGAGTTGACGAATAAGACAATGGGCCAATTTACAAAAGGCATGAACCTTCCTGGGGGAATGTTCTAGGAGGAATAGAAAAGAATGCATTATCCTGAACCAATATCAAAGCTGATTGACAGCTTCATGAAATTGCCAGGTATCGGCCCTAAAACGGCCGCACGTCTGGCCTTTTTCATCCTAAGCATGAAAGAAGAAGTCGTATTGGATTTTGCTAAAGCACTGGTAAATGCTAAAAGGAATTTGACGTATTGTTCCGTTTGCGGTCATATCACCGACCAGGATCCTTGCTACATATGCGAAGACCAGCGAAGGGATAGAACTATAATATGTGTGGTACAAGATCCAAAAGACGTGATCGCAATGGAAAAAATGAAGGAATTCAATGGTTTGTATCATGTACTTCAAGGGGCTATTTCTCCGATGGATGGCATCGGACCAGAAGACATCAATATACCAGACCTTTTAAAAAGACTTCAGGATGAGACGGTTCAAGAAGTGATTCTGGCAACTAACCCGAATATTGAGGGAGAAGCAACAGCCATGTACATCTCCCGGCTGTTAAAACCATCAGGTATTAAAATCACCCGCATCGCACACGGACTGCCGGTCGGAGGAGACCTTGAATATGCTGATGAGGTCACGCTATCAAAAGCTTTGGAAGGCCGACGGGAAGTTTAAATGGATTTTCCATCGATAAACTCAACTGGAGGACAGTTATGTTGTTTCGTAAAAAGAAATGGCTTAGAAAAGAATTCGACCACAAATTATTGGAACAGCTAACCAACATGAAGACACGTTGGAACAATCAAAAGCTCCTCGTTGAACGAAGTTTCGATCCATCAGATGAATTTATCACTGAAGCGAAACTTGCTGAAGCCAAATACTTCTTTCTATTTAAAGAAGCTAAACACAGAAATATATCGATCAAGACAAAATAATGCTGATTCTGCTCAGATAAAGGTCTTATTTTGATAACTTGTACATAAAAATTAGTACAAGACATTGAAATAAGGGGGAAAAGTATGGATCCGGTTGTTGTCATATCGATCCTTGGCGGATTAATCTTGTTATTGCTAATCATAGGTGCACCGACAAAACCACTTCGTTTTTTTGGCCAGGCAGCAGTAAAGATACTGATTGGAGCTATTTTTCTATTTTTTCTTAACTCCTTCGGAAACAGCTTTGGAATTTATGTGCCGATTAATATAGCCACAGCTGCTATCTCAGGTTTGTTAGGTTTGCCAGGTGTGGTTGCCTTAGTCGCCATTCAAACGTGGATAATATAGGATGAAAATCACCGCTTTGAAAGAAGCGGTGATTTTTTTGTTTTATTAGTCGTCACTGCTAGTGGGCAGCGAATAGAAAATACTGGACAGTAAATTCAGCTGATAGGAGTGGAAAGCGAGGGCCTGTTGGGAATTAAAACAGACAGTTCCATTCATAAAAAAAGTTATTGACCTATTCAGCTAGGCTTGTTATTATAGTAAACGTTGCTGTTGAACAGTCATTAATGTTTTCGAAAAAAGATGTTGACGAAACAGTGACAGCATGATATATTATTTAAGTCGCCTACGGGGGACAGCAACAAATTGTTCTTTGAAAACTAAACAAACAAGCGTCAACAAACAATTTTTTAAGTGACTTCTATTATAGAAGATCACAAGTCAACGTT
>DMSR01000077.1 GCA_003457145.1 Bacillus sp. (in: firmicutes) | reverse complement strand
TGACTTTGACTTTTTGATCTCTTTACTGATTATTTTTTATCGTCGTCATTCACTTCTTCAAATTCTGCATCAACGACATTCTCATCCTTCGCTGCGCCTTCCTGTCCAGCTTCTCCTTGCTGGGCCTGAGCTTGCTTGGCAGCTTCTTCATAAAGCTTCACACTTAAGTTTTGGACGATTTCCTGCAATGCATCTTTTTTAGTGCGAATTTCTTCGATCTCGTTCTTTTCAATCGCAGCCTTCAGCTCATCTTTCGCTTCGGTTGCTTTCTTTATTTCCTCTTCGTCTACTTTGCCTTCAAGATCTTTTAAAGTCTTTTCTGCAGTGAATACAAGCTGGTCTGCTTCGTTGCGAAGCTCTACCTCTTCTTTGAGCTTCTTATCCGCTTCCGCATTTTCTTCTGCTTCTCTCACCATGCGTTCAATCTCATCATCAGACAAGCCTGTAGATGATTTAATTGTGATCTGCTGTTCTTTATTTGTTCCTAGGTCTTTTGCACGAACATTTACAATACCATTCTTGTCAATATCGAAGCTAACTTCAATTTGCGGAATACCGCGTGGAGCTGGCGGAATATCCGTCAATTGGAAACGGCCCAGTGTCTTGTTTGCAGACGCCATTGGACGCTCGCCTTGAAGCACGTGGATATCAACAGCAGTCTGACTGTCTGCTGCAGTTGAGAACACTTGAGATTTAGAAGTTGGAATTGTTGTATTACGGTCAATCAGCTTCGTGAACACTCCACCCATCGTTTCTATACCAAGTGAAAGCGGAGTAACATCAAGAAGTACAACATCCTTTACATCACCGGAAATAACGCCGCCCTGGATTGCAGCTCCCATTGCAACAACTTCATCCGGATTTACACCCTTATGTGGTTCTTTTCCAGTTTCTTTCTTGATTGCTTCCTGCACTGCAGGGATACGAGTGGATCCGCCAACAAGGATAACTTTATCCAATTCTGACGGGCTAAGACCAGCGTCTTTAAGTGCCTGGCGAGTAGGTCCCATCGTACGCTCCACCAATCCGGCAGAAAGCTCTTCGAATTTTGCACGAGTCATATTCACTTCAAGGTGAAGCGGTCCAGCTTCTCCCGCAGTGATGAACGGCAGTGAAATCTGTGTGGAGGTTACTCCTGACAGATCCTTCTTCGCCTTTTCTGCTGCATCCTTCAAACGCTGCAGCGCCATCTTGTCTTTTGAAAGGTCAATGCCGTTTTCTTTTTTGAATTGTTCAACCAAATAATCAATGATA
Source organism: Bacillus sp. (in: firmicutes) (assembly GCA_003457145.1). Lineage (GTDB taxonomy): Bacteria > Bacillota > Bacilli > Bacillales > Cytobacillaceae > Mesobacillus. The sequence goes on along the minus strand of DMSR01000077.1, from coordinate 3,909 downwards.
ACCTGGTCAAAATCATCGCCACCAAGACGATTGTCACCTGCAGTAGATTTTACTTCAAAGACGCCATCCCCTAGTTCAAGGATGGAAACGTCAAACGTTCCGCCGCCAAGGTCATAAACAAGGATAGTCTGGTCTTCATCCATCTTGTCAAGACCGTATGCCAGTGCCGCAGCAGTAGGCTCGTTGATGATACGCTCAACTTCAAGGCCGGCAATTTTACCTGCATCCTTAGTCGCCTGACGCTCAGCATCATTGAAGTAGGCTGGTACTGTGATAACAGCCTTCGTCACCGTTTCGCCAAGATAGTCTTCAGCGTATGATTTCAGGTACTGAAGAATAACCGCTGATAACTCCTGAGGTGAAAATTCTTTGCCCTCAGCTTCTACCTTGTGGTCTGTACCCATGTGTCGCTTGATCGAAACCTCAGTGCGCTTTCNNGACCCATGTGTCGCTTGATCGAAATGATTGTATTAGGATTTGTTATTGCCTGTCGCTTCGCAACTTCACCCACCTGGCGTTCGCCATTTTTAAATGCAATAACGGATGGTGTAGTCCTGTTTCCTTCCGGATTTGGGATAACCTTTGGTTCTCCGCCTTCTAGCACAGCGACGCATGAGTTTGTTGTTCCTAAGTCAATACCAATAATTTTGCTCATCTTTATCCTCCTAGCTAATATGTAAATTCTTTTATTGATTTACCTTTACCATTGCTGGACGAATGACTCGGTCCTTAAGCTTATAGCCTTTTTGAAATTCTTCCACAACGATATTCGAACCGTAATTCTCATCTTCCGCCTGCATGACGGCTTGGTGAAGATGCGGATCAAACTCGTTGTCAACCGATTCTATTACTTCAACACCCTCATTTTTAAGAGCATCAAGCAAACTGCGATATACCATTTCAACACCCTGCATCAGGGATTTTGCCTGTTCATTATCCACTTCCATCTTCATGGCACGCTCGAAATTATCAACCGCTGGAAGCAGATCCGAGATTATGCTTTGTGCTCTATATTTAGCGCTCGCTTCAAGTTCGATCCTTGATCGGCGGCGGAAGTTATCAAAGTCAGCCTGTAGGCGCAAGTTACGGTTTTCGGCTTCCTCAAGCTTCGCTTCCAACTCAGAAATTTTCTGCTGTTCAGGATCTTGTTCCTGACCTTGGAAATCTGTCTCGGTTTGTTCGGAAGCTTCATTTTCTGCGAATACTTCTTCAGCCGTTTCTTCATCAACAGGGCTGTTCTGGTTTAATTCTTGCTCATTGTTTCTCTCTTCTGTCACGTTAACTCACCTCCCTCAAAGGATACCCCAAAGCCAAAATAAAAAGCGGCTTCAGCTTTTTTAGCTATATATCGCTTGCCATACAGATTATTGGTCTGCGACTACGGACTTTTGCCCATTTAAAAAGATCTGTAGCTTCTTGGTTTATAACCAAAAACACATGACAATGGATGGAACAGAGTGTTCCACCCTTAATCAATATTTCCATGCCTATTTGTTTTGATACAACTCTGTCAATACCTTTGTCAAATCATTGCTTATTAATTGCAATAAACTGATCACCCTCGAATACTCCATCCTGGTTGGGCCTAAGACTGCGATAGTTCCCAGTTTTTCAGCTCCCATTGCATAAGTAGCCGTGATAAGGCTGCAATTTTCCATCGCTGAGTTATTATTTTCAGTGCCAATTTTCACATTTAAACCAGCACCGTTTTTCTTGATCAGCTGATAAATGCCGTCCTCTTGTTCAATCATGTTCATAAGGTTGCGTATCTTTACAACATCATTGAATTCGGGCTGGCTTAAAATATTTGTTTTACCGCCAAAAAACACCTTTTCATGTGCAGGCATGTTGAATGTGTCAGTAATCGTGTCAAGGAGCATATCATAGCTGCTTATATGCTGGCGCAATAGAACAGCAATTTCTTTATATATCTTCGAATTAAGATTAGTTAGCGGAACGCCGGCAAGACGTTCATTTAAAATATTGACCATTTTTTCAACATCAGATGGGTCAATACTCGTCGGAAAATGGAACATCCTGTTCTCGACATGACCAGTATCGGTTATTATGATCGCAATGGCGGTATCCTGGTTAATCGGGACAATCTGGAGCTTCTTCAATTTATGGTCCTTTACAGCGGGCCCTAACACAATCGAAGTATAATTGGTCATTTCGGACAGGATTTTGGCTGATTTTTGAACAATCTTTTCAAGTTCATAAATTCTCTCTGCAAAAATCGACTTAACGGTGGCCATATCCGAAGTGTTTAATTTTTGCGGCAGCAGAAGATTGTCAACATAAAAACGATACCCTTTTTCAGAAGGAATCCTCCCGGAAGAAGTATGTGTTTTTTCAATGAAACCCAATTCCTCTAAATCTGCCATCTCATTCCTGATTGTTGCCGAGCTGAACGTTATTTCATCTTTTTTCGACAAGCTCCTGGAACCTATCGGCTGAGCTGAACGAATAAAGTCATCAACAATCACCTGCAATATTAGCACCTGACGATCTGTTAACAACATCATCACCTCTGTTAGCACTCTATAAGAACGAGTGCTAATTCTAATAATAAATTATCAATAAAAGCTGTCGATGTCAATGATTTGATACCCCGATAAATGATTGAAAAACTTCATTGCCAAGCATTCGTCCCTTTCGGGTTAAACAGATGGTTTCCCCATCGGTTTTCAACAGGTCCTTTGACGTACACTCACGGATTTGCTCTGCAAATAATTCAAGCGGGTCCTGATTGAATTTTTTCAAAAAGTGTCGAATTGAGACCCCTTCTGTTTTCCTTAATCCTAAAAACATTTCTTCTTCCATTTTTTCCGCACAGGAAACTTGATGAGAATCCAAGATTGGCAGCTCGCCAATTGCCAGTGGCTCCATATATTTTTTTAATGGGCCATAATTCGACTGCCTTATGCCATTAACATAACTATGCGCACCCGCTCCAAAGCCATAATATTCTTCATTATCCCAATAGGTAAGATTATGTCTGCTTTCAAATCCCGGGACAGCAAAGTTACTGATTTCATATTGGCGCAGCCCATGAATTTCCATTTGCTCCATGAGTGTCTCATACATTTCTGCTTCAGCATCTTCTCCCGGAACGAGAAGCTTGCCTTTTTTCATCAAATTATAAAAAACGGTTTTCGGTTCGATGATCAATGAATATCCCGAATAATGAACTAGTCCCAGACTTAATGCTGTTTGTATGGATTCGAGGAAATCTTGCTTTGTCTGACCTGGCAGGCTGTAGATCAAATCAATGCTTATATTATTAAATCCTATTTCTTTTGCCGATTCAATTGAAGAAAATACATCCTTTGCACGGTGCGTACGGCCGATTGTCTTTAGCAGCTCATCATTGAAGGTCTGTACACCAAAGCTTAACCGGTTCACTCCGCCAGCTTTCAAGATGGCCAGTTTTTCTTTCGAGAGGTCGCCAGGGTTGGCTTCAAATGTGTATTCCGTATTGCTGTCAAACCTAAGCTGCTTTTGAATCGACTGTACCAATTGCTCAAGCTGACTTTCGTTTAAGGCTGTCGGTGTTCCGCCTCCGACAAAAACAGTTTCGAGAACATTATTTTTGCCTTTCACCGATATCTCCATTTCTTTCTCAAGAGCTATCAAGTACTTCTCAACAGGCTGCCCCTGCATAAATACCTTATTAAAATCGCAGTAGTGGCAAATATGGTGGCAAAATGGTATGTGGATATAAGCTGCTTTCATTATTCAATCACTTCCTAATGAGGACTGTCATTGCCCCCTAATATACTTATAACTAGTGAACTTATTGAAAAAGAGGCCGGAAACGCTCGTCCTACACAAGCAAATCCAGCCTCCCTTGCTATATTATTTCTTCGAACCCGTATCATCCATCTTCAAGACTGCCATGAATGCTTC
>DMSR01000268.1 GCA_003457145.1 Bacillus sp. (in: firmicutes) | reverse complement strand
GGTGCAGGCAATAGAAGAGGTAACCGGTTTACATCCAGAAATAAAGTGGCCGAATGATATTTTGATCAGCGGAAAAAAAGTAACAGGTATTCTTACAGAACTGCAGGCCGAATCCGATCGAATCAATTCAATCCTTATTGGAATAGGGATCAACGTGAATGCAAAGAAAGAAGATTTTCCTGAAGAATTATTTCATATCGCATCTTCCCTGGCTATCGAAACAGGGCAGATGGTCAATAGAGAATACTTAATCCGTTCTCTCCTTGAAAAACTGGAAAAGCTATATACACTATACCTTGAAAAAGGGTTTTTCCCGATTAAATTAATGTGGGAGAGTTATGCTGTCAGTATAGGCAAACAAATTACCGCGCGCACGTTGACTGGGGAAATCAAGGGGAAGGCAGTAGGGATAACGGAAGACGGAGTGCTCCTAATAGAAGATAGTGGTGGGAATATCCATAATATCTATTCTGCAGATATTCAAATTGATGAATAATTTTGTAAAGTAGCCAAAGTTTTAGTCATTTGCTATAATCAATCTGGGCGGTATCGCAAGAACTGCACCTAACGCTGTGTAATAAATTAATAAATTAGTTCTGCCTGGATCCGGTAACGGACTGGGACAGAGGGATGAAACAAGTACTGGCTACAAAGGGTCCTTCTGGCATAGATGGGTCCTTTTTTAGTGGACAGCATTTGATGGATTGTTTTATCTCCTCTTACAAAAAGGAGGAATGTTCATGAAACAAACAACTGATTTCTTAAAAATGAAAGACAATCGCAGAAAAATTGTAATGGTTACCGCCTACGACTTCCCTTCTGCAAAGCATGCAGAGCAAGCTGAAGCCGATATGATTCTGGTCGGTGATTCTCTCGGTATGGTTGTGCTTGGGTATGATTCGACGATTCCAGTCACAATGGATGATATGGTACACCACTCGAAAGCAGTCAGGCGTGGGGCGGGCGATACGTTTATTGTTGTTGACATGCCTTTTATGAGCTATCATCTGTCAATCAAGGACACTCTAATGAACGGTGCCAGGATCATCCAGGAAACAGGTGCAAATGCTGTTAAAGTGGAAGGCGGCGATGAAGTTATTGACCATATCAAAGCATTGACAAGAGCGGGAGTTCCTGTAATGGCACATTTAGGTCTTACGCCTCAGTCTGTTGGTGTCCTTGGCGGATATAAAGTACAAGGGAAGAATGCTGATGCAGCCAAAAAGCTGCTGGAAGATGCGAAAAAATGCGAAGAGGCAGGAGCTTTTGCCATTGTGCTTGAGTGTGTGCCTAAGCAGCTTGCTGAACACGTTTCAGAAAGCTTAACCATTCCTTCAATCGGTATAGGTGCTGGGCTGAATGTTGACGGACAAGTACTCGTCTACCATGATATCATCACATACGGAGTAGACCGAGTCCCGAAATTCGTAAAGCAGTATACAAATGTTAATGAACAGATAGCTGCAGGGTTGAACACCTATGTTTCGGAAGTCCGGCATAGTGCGTTTCCTGAAGATAAACATAGTTTCACAATGAAGGAAGAGGAATTGCAGGCTTTGTACGGAGGAAGAAAATGAAAATCATTACTACAATAGCGGAAATGCAGCAATATATGCTGAAACTGAAGGCTGCAGGGAACACGATTGGCTATGTCCCGACAATGGGATTCCTGCATGAAGGGCATATAACTCTTTTGAATAAGGCACGACAGGAAAATCAGGTTGTGGTGTTAAGCGTTTTTGTAAACCCCCTTCAGTTCGGCCCTTCGGAAGATTTAGATGCTTATCCACGTGACTTTGAGCGGGACAGAAAAATAGCAGAGAAAGAAGGAGCTGATGTTGTTTTCTTTCCATCCGTTTCTGAGATGTACCCAACTGCTCCTTCTGTAATGGCTGCTGTAAAGGAACGCACGAATGTTCTTTGCGGCAAGTCAAGACCTGGACATTTTGACGGTGTTGCCACTGTACTTGTGAAATTGTTCAATATCATCCAGCCAACCCGTGCTTATTTTGGGTTAAAGGATGCTCAGCAGGTGGCAGTGGTCGATGGCCTGATAAAGGACTTTAACTTCCCAATTGAATTAGTTCCAGTGAACACCATCAGGGAAGCAGACGGATTGGCGAAAAGTTCGCGCAATCTCTATTTGGGGAAAGAAGAAAGATTACAAGCCGTTGAGCTATACAAGAGTCTTCGATTAGCAAAGGACGCCATTGAGAGTGGGGAACGCAATCCAGGACACATTGCCAGACTGATTGAAGAACATATAAATGAACATTGCAACGCAGAAGTTGACTATATAGAAATTTATTCTTATCCAGAACTTAAGCAGCTAAAGGAATTAAGAGGCAAAATAATTATCGCCCTTGCTGCAAAGTTCTCTAAGGCAAGGCTGATTGACAATATTATTTTTGAAGTTGAATAACTATATAGGGGGAATCATTCCATGTTCCGCACCATGATGAATGGGAAAATCCATCGCGCTAGAGTTACAGAAGCAAACCTGAATTACGTAGGCAGCATCACGATTGACAGCGATATTCTAGATGCTGTTGGAATGGTTGCTAATGAAAAAGTGCAAATTGTAAACAATAATAATGGAGCGCGTTTTGAAACGTATATCATTCCGGGACAAAGAGGAAGTGGAATTGTCTGCCTGAATGGAGCTGCAGCACGTCTTGTACATGAGGGTGATGTTGTCATTGTCATCTCATATGCACTCATACCTGAAGAAAAAGTAGCGACTCACCAGCCAAAGGTAGCATTAATGGACGAAAATAATCAAATCGTTGAAATGCTCCATGCGGAACCCGAAAGAACAGTTTTTCAATAATCGCTACTCGTAAACTCCGTGAAAATTTAAACTCCCGCAGCGGCGGGAGTTTTTTGCATACATATCCTAATGGGATAAATTGAAAAATAAAGTGTAACCCTTGCTTAAATATAACCCATTTTAAGCAAGGGTGAGCTTTCGCTTTTCCTCAATTTATGTTAGGGTTTTGTTTGACTGAATGTTAGAGGTGTATTTTTATGAGCCAAAAATTTGTTGTAATAGATTTGGAAACAACGGGCAATTCACCTAAAAAAGGGGATCGCATTATCCAGGTTGGAGCAGTGGATAATGCGATCCCCTTTTTTA
>DMSR01000383.1:2202-4535 GCA_003457145.1 Bacillus sp. (in: firmicutes) | reverse complement strand
TTCTCTCTTTACAATCAAGGCTAGAGTTGGGGTCTGGACCCTTCCAACCGAGAAAACATCAGAGTAACCGCCCTTCTGAAGAAGGAGCGTATAAAGCCGGGAGGCATTCATGCCTACCACCCAGTCAGCACAGGAGCGGGTATAAGCCTCGAAATATAGGTTTTTTGTGTCAGATTCATTCAATAACTTCTGGAAACCCTCTTTAATTGCTTTTGGTGTCAACGAGGAGATCCACAGCCTTTTCATTGGCTTACTGCAGCCTGCAAGACGGAGGACATTCCTGATGATCAGCTCGCCCTCCCGTCCGGCATCGCCTGCGTGAATGATTTCAGAAACCTGAGGATCTGAAGCTAGCTTTTTGACGACGTTGAATTGCTTTGCTTTTGATTTGACGACTTCATATTTAAATTGATCTGGAATAATCGGCAAAGTTTCAAGCGACCATTTTTTCCAGGCTGGATTGTATTTTTCCGGGGCAGACAGCTCAGTCAGGTGGCCAATCGCCCACGACACATATGCTCCTTTAGGAAAAATATCATTTGGCAGGATTTCAATAAATCCATCCCTTTTTTTGGTTTTGAAAACGGAGGCCAGCGTTTTGCCCTGGTCAGGCTTTTCCGCAACGATCAGTTTCATATTCTCCTCCTGTATCCCTAAAATTATTTACACAGATTTAGAATCTCGAATTCTATTTTATATGTATGTGGATAAATGCGTAAAGAACTTTTATCTCCTATGGATAGACAATGGGTAAATTAAACAGGCAGCTGATTAACTCAGCTGCCCTCAAACTTAATTCTCAAATGGCTCGATAATGTTCTTGTCATTGATGTACCATCTATCTCTGGGAACCACTGCAGAAACAGTCAAAATCAACGACGGAATTTTTTCAATCCTAATCACTATCGCACCTATTAGCTCATGAAAAATAACAAATGACTCGCCATGCGAAAAACCTGCCCATTGAGGTCCCATGATGGCTATAGATCGAATGATTGCCTCTTTTTCTTTTGAATCAAGGGAAAGATGCTGGGAAAATAGAATGATCCAATTCTCATCGCCAATCGAAAAACGGTACATGCCCTCACCCTTTTAATATCATAATAGACTATTAAAGGATATGAGGTACCTTTTAAAATTATACCCTGACAATGGAATCATTTAGAACACGTGAAATCCTGAGACCGCGATTGAGCCTCATATCGATCAATATATCATCGCTCCTGACTAAGGCTCTTAGAGGTTCATAAGGGTCGATCCTAACTATTGTCCCTTCATCTCCGTTGCTTAACAGGACTCTGCGGCCAACAAGGCTGTCCATTATTTTAAAAAGGAAAACAAGCATGATTTCCGGATCGAATTTTCCAAAAACATCCTCATGCATTTGTGATATCACAATATGAAATGGCTCAGCCTGATGATAAACTCTCGATGATGACATTGCGTGATACACGTCAGCAATAGCAACAATCTTTGCCAGTCTTTCAATTTTTTCATTTCGAAGGCTGAACGGGTAACCTCTGCCATCCTCCCGTTCATGATGCTGAAGAGCAATTAATGCCACTCTCTCATTTATTTTAGGTATGTCCCTTAGCAAATTGTAACCATGGATAGTATGCCGTTTCATTTCATGGTATTCTTCCTGTGTCAGCCTTCCTGGTTTATTGAGAATTTCTTGGGCAACCTTGGCTTTCCCAATATCATGCAAGGTGGCTCCTAGAGAAAGGTCGATCAGATCTGACTGGCTCAACTTCAGCCATTTTCCAATCATTGTCGCAATGATTCCCACACAAATAATATGCCTGTATGTATATTCATCCTTTGTTTTCAGCTCATAAAACAAATGATAGATATGAGGAATTTCTGCAGCTTGTTTGATTGTTGGCAAAATATCTTTTTTAATTTCCTCAACTGGAACAACTCCAGTTGAGGAAACCATTCCGAAAATTTCTTCCATTTGTCTGGACGCTATGTCTATCTTTTTCGCAATATCTTTGAGTATTTTCTCTTGAGACTTGTTGGTGGATTGACCACAAATGCTCGGGTCATTTCTGATAGTATTCAATAAATTGTCAATTTCTTCATTTGAAAATGATGTTAACGTAGATGGAGTGGTCTTCTTCATTAGGTACCCTCCTGAATGCTTTTATTTTGAATGTAAATCAAATCAATTGTTGTGCAGGGGTGTAGAATTTACATATTACGAGTATTAGGTAATCCTACTCTATGAAAAGGCTGTTATAAGGAAATAATAACAAATTTTTCCGTAAATAGGAATATAGCATGACTATATTTCTGTTAATTTCAAACAAATTAAATTTTAAGTTAATTCC
>DMSR01000383.1:1821-2067 GCA_003457145.1 Bacillus sp. (in: firmicutes) | reverse complement strand
GATGTGTTTGTTCACTTCTCTGCCATTCAGGGTGAGGGATATAAGTCATTAGAAGAAGGTCAGGAAGTTTCTTTTGAGATTGTTGAAGGAAACCGTGGGCCACAAGCTGCAAACGTAGTGAAACTATAATTAAAAATTCAGAAGGCTGGCGAAGACGCCAGCCTTTTTTTGTTTAAAAAAGTATAAAATTCATTTAAGTTTATTTCCGCATGTTTTAATTTGATTACCCACAGTGCACTCTGTAAT
>DMSR01000383.1:0-1726 GCA_003457145.1 Bacillus sp. (in: firmicutes) | reverse complement strand
GCTTCTTTATTTTCTTTCCTGCCTACGGGGCTATATTTTGGGTATAAACCAAGATCCTTGATTTTTTTCTCAATCCTGTCAAGCCAGCGGTTAAGGGTTTCTTCATAACAGGGCCATTCGCCCTCTAGCTGCTTCAGCACCACCTGAGAGTCCCCTTTTAGCTCACATGACATATTGCGCACTCCCATGTCTTCAAGAATAGTCAAACTGAAGTAAAGCGCAGCATACTCTGCCTCATTGTTGGTTTCCAATTCATCGAAGGTTTCATTTGCTCGAAGCCTGTATTTTTTCTTGCCTTGCTTAAAATAAATGATGGAGCCAAGTCCAGCTTTATTGGTTTCTTTATCAAAACCGCCGTCAAAATATACTGTCAGATCATGTGGCTCTTCTTCAACTTCAGCAAGGAGCTTTCTCATTTCTTTAATACTCCAGTTTGTACCAATTTCATCAATGAAAGAGATCTCTCCAGCCCTTCCTGACTTCTCGAGTTCCTCTCCAGCCTGTAAAGCGTGTTCACCGTCAAGGAGGTCAGAAGTGAACAGGATGGTTTCCATTCCTTTTGCCTTGAATTCCCACTCTAATTTATATTTCATATTTTGACCCTCACTATCTCCTTAGCATTAAAGTCTCCTGGCGCTTGCATTATTTTTATTTATCTTACCCATATTGTATGCCAGTTACAATAAAAACCCATGGATAATCACTTGTATGTTCATTTAGAATTTTTTTATATTTAGACAGTCCTATTATGATACACTATCTATTATCTGTATAAACAACCTGGAGGGATATTAGTGATCGAGGTATACATTGACGGTGCAAGCGCGGGCAACCCAGGTCCCAGCGGAGCTGGTATCTTCATTAAAGCTGATGGTGAAGTGTTCAGATATTCAATTCCTCTTGGTGACATGTCTAACCACGAAGCGGAATATTATGCTTTTATAAAAGCATTGGAAATTTGCCTGGAAAAAGGGTTTCATGTTGTCTCGTTCCGGACCGATTCCCAGCTCGTAAACGCAGCGGTCGAGAAGGAATTCGTTAAAAACAAACTTTATGCACCACTGCTTGAAAAAGCCTTGACACTTGCAGGCCAATTTGAGCTGTTTTTCATGAAATGGATTCCTTCCAGTGAAAACAAAGCAGCAGACGAGCTTGCAAGAAAAGCAGCAAGAGAAAACAATATGAAAGGAAATGAAAATGATTAAAGCATCCACTTTTGCCGATTTAAGTTTATTATTCGTTGCATTGATCTGGGGAGCAACTTTTGTCCTTGTACAAAATGCAATCTCTTTCCTTGAGCCATTTTCATTTAATGCTGTCCGTTTTGCGACAGCAGCTCTTCTGTTAGGCATCTGGCTGGCTGGTCTTGAAAGGAGCCAACTGAGGAAACTAGACAAGAAATTGATTCTATCAGGCATCCTCCTTGGTTTTTGGCTATTCATCGGCTATGCTTTTCAAACGCTGGGACTCTTATACACAACATCATCCAAGGCAGGATTCATTACTGGCCTGAGCGTTGTCTTAGTCCCTCTTCTCATGATAGTAATCTTGAAGCAGCGGCCAAATCTCAATTCGATTGCTGGAGTTGCCGCTGCTACGTCAGGTCTTTATCTTTTGACGATGTCTGATGTTACTAGCCTGAATATTGGCGATGGTTTTGTACTTATATGCGCAGTAGGGTTTGCGCTTCATATTTTGCTGACAGGGAAATACAGCAGCAGTTATC
>DMSR01000548.1 GCA_003457145.1 Bacillus sp. (in: firmicutes) | reverse complement strand
GGCAGGGGCGGCCGGGAGCATGCGATTTGCAGGAAGGTCAGCGAAAGTCCGCTCGTGTCGGAGGTTTTTGCTGCTCCGGGTAATCCGGGGATGGAGGATTGTGCAGCCTTAATAGAAATCAATGAGGATCAGCATGAAGACCTGATCTCTTTTGCAAGAGAACAGCAGGTGGGCCTGACGATCATCGGGCCTGAGGTGCCATTGCTCGAAGGCCTTGCTGACAGTTTCATGGACGCGGGGCTCAAGGTTTTTGGCCCGCAAAAAGCAGCTGCAGTCATTGAGGGCAGTAAATCGTTTGCAAAGGATCTCATGAAAAAACACGGCATTCCAACGGCTGAGTATCAAACGTTCACTGACTATCAAGAGGCCAAAGCTTATCTCGGCCAGATGGGTGCTCCGATTGTCATCAAGGCTGACGGACTAGCGGCAGGCAAGGGCGTTGTCGTGGCGATGACTGAACAGGAAGCCGAATTAGCACTGCAGGAAATGATGCTCGGCGGGAAATTCGGAAAAGCATCGGCAAGTGTGGTGGTGGAGCAATTTTTAACAGGGGAAGAGTTTTCGCTGATGGCATTTGTGAATGGTAACTCAGTTATCCCGCTGGAAATTGCGCAGGACCATAAGCGTGCTTTTGATGGTGACAAGGGCCCGAATACTGGTGGGATGGGTGCGTACTCACCGGTTCCGCACATTAGCAAGGAAACTGTTGAGGAGGCTGTGCAGCAGGTGTTGATTCCGGCAGCAGAGGCGATGGTTCAGGAAGGCCGCAGCTTTACCGGAATGCTTTATGCCGGGTTGATCGAAACAGCTGACGGTCCAAAGGTAATTGAATTTAATGCTAGGTTTGGTGATCCGGAAACACAGGTAATCCTCCCAAGGATGAAATCAGATTTGGTTGAGGTAATGCTTGAAGTTCTTGAGGGTAAGTATCCAAAGATTGAATGGAACGAGGAATCGATGATCGGTGTGGTTGTTGCTGCAAATGGCTATCCAGAGAAGTATGAGAAGGGCGCTGTTTTGAAGGGACTCGACAAAGTATCGCACGTTTTCCATGCCGGCACGGCTAAAAATGACCTTGGTCAGTTTGTGACCAATGGCGGCAGGGTTCTGCTGGTTGGCGCTAAAGCGAAATCCTTGAAGGAAGCACAGCAAAAAGTGTATGCGGAGCTTGAAAAGCTAGACTGTACGGAAACTTTTTACCGCAGGGATATAGGCAGCAAGGCTATCGGCTGCGTCTCCTGTTAACACCTTTGATAAAAGCGAACAGAAAAGCAAGGATACTTCCAATGATTGCAATCCATACAAAGCTGACATCCATTAAGTTTTCCCAAAACATTGCGTCATCTCCTTTTCCTTTAGCCCCCAGGTTACTGGGGGCTTTTTATGTCAAATAGTCTAATTAACTCGGGTTGTATGGAATCCACTGGTCTTGTTCACCATCATCCTCGTTTTGTTCCATCATATCCTGGCCTTTTTCATACAAGGCGGTAACCGGACAATAGCGGACGATTCCTTCGGCCACTTTCATCGCACCCATCATCGCCATGAACAAATACGACTCACGCCAAGGCCTTTTTACCATTTTAGAGGTCGACCAGGCGAGAATCGTTAGTCCCAACGTGATCCTGATCAGAGAGTTTAAAATACCGATGTTCGGGCGTACATTCATTTTTCTGTCACTCCTTCACAAATTTTTTACAATTTTTTTGAAATTCTTTAGTGCGTTAAACAACGAAATATGGTACCATAGAAAACAATAATGAAAGGGCTTTCTTTTGTTGTTAACTGAATGGATCCGGTGTAATTGACACTGGTAAAATAGAGATTAAACAGAGAAAAGGGGAACAGGTATGGAACAACGTTATCGATGGAAAAACAAACAATTGCGTGCCCATGCTTCTGTTTTGGACGGTACCCTTTCACCGACAATTTTGCTGAAGAATGCTACGTATCTGAACCAGACATTCCGCAAATGGATGACTGCGAACATTTGGATTTACAATGACCGGATTGTGTATGTTGGTGAAAATCTTCCTGAGAATACAAAACAGTGCGAAACAGTGGATTGCAGCGGGATGAAGCTTGTGCCAGGCTATATTGAGCCACACGCCCATCCGTTTCAACTTTATAATCCCCATTCTTTTGCTGCCTATGCATCACAGACGGGGACGACGACATTAGTCAATGATAATATGGTACTTGCTTTACAGTCAGGTAAAAAGAAAGCGTTTTCTTTTATTTGTGAAATGAAGAACAATCCAGTGACGATGTATTGGTGGAGCCGCTTTGACGCACAAACGGAAATACAGCATGAGGAAGATGTGTTTTCAAATAGCAATGTCAGAGCCTGGCTTGAGCATGAAAGTGTCGTACAGGGCGGAGAACTGACCAGCTGGCCTAAGCTACTTGATGGGGATGATATGATCCTCCACTGGATGCAGGAAACGAAGCGCCTTAATAAGAAAATCGAGGGGCATTTTCCGGGTGCGTCCGAAAAGACACTTTCCAAGATGATGCTGTTTGGTGCTGATTGCGACCATGAGTCAATGACCGGTGAGGACGTGAGGAAGAGGCTGATGCAGGGATATATGGTGTCGCTAAGGCATTCATCTATTCGCCCTGACTTGCCGAAGCTGCTTGATGAAATCCATGCGCTGGATATCGCGGTCTACGATCGCTTCATGATGACAACGGACGGGTCTTCGACAGCGTTTTATGAAAATGGAGTGATTGATGAACTGATCCGGATCGCGATAGAAAAAGGTGTTCCAGTCATGGATGCGTACAATATGGCGACAATCAATGTGGCCCGCTATTATAATTTCGAGCATTTGCACGGTAACATCGCAACCGGACGGATTGCGAACATTAATCTTTTAAGTGATGAATTGAACCCGACACCTGTTTCTGTGCTTGCAAAGGGACAGTGGGTGAAGAGAGACGGCAACTCAATCGATGCTGCTAATGAAATTGACTGGTCTGAATTCGGACTTGAACCTTTGAAGATCAATTGGGATCTCTCAATTGATGACATGCAATTTTCAATGCCGTTTGGGATTAGGATGGAGAATTCCGTGATAACAAAACCATATTCCATTTCCATCGATGTTTCAGGGGATGAGCTGCCGTCAAGCCATGATGAATGCTTTTTCATGCTTGTGGACAAAAATGGGGAGTGGCGTATCAATACGGTGCTAAAAGGGTTTGCGACAAGCCTTCAGGGACTTGCAAGTTCATTTTCAAACACCGGGGATATTATTTTGATTGGCAAGAGCAAACAGGATATGCTTGCTGCTTTTAACCGGATGAAAGAGCTTAACGGGGGAATCGTTGTTTGCGAGGGAGGCGTTCCTGTAAAAGAAATCCCATTAAGGCTGCAGGGTATCATGTCGAGTCATCCAGTTTCCGAATTGATGGCAGAGGAAAAACAGCTGCTTGAATACTTGAAGGAACGGGGTTATAAATTCGCGGATCCGATTTATTCACTGCTATTCTTCTCTTCGACACACCTGCCATATATCAGAATTACCCAGCAAGGCATCTATGATGTCATGAAAAAAACGGTACTCTTTCCAACGATAATGCGTTAAAATGTAAAAGTGCTTCTAAGAGACAAAACAGCCATGAACGAATAGGGAGTTCATAGGGGTGGCTAAATGATGAAAAAATGGATTGCAGCAACGGCAGCAGTGATGATGCTGGCGGCAGGCTGCAGCAAAGAGACAAAAAACGAAGAAGTCCAACAGCATAAAGAAAAAGAAGTTGAGGACATTGAGAAAGAAGAAGTGGCAAAGCTTCCATATGACTTTCCATTGACGGGGGTTCCAACAGAGCAGGAACCGTCCAGGAGGGCCATTGCTGTTGTGGTCAATAACCATCCGAAAGCAAGGCCGCAATCTGGGCTCGATGAAGCAGATCTTATTTATGAGGTTCTTGCAGAAGGCGATGTAACAAGGTTCATCGCGATATACCAAAGTGAACAGCCGGAAAAGGTGGGGCCTGTCCGGAGTGCCAGGGAGTACTTCATTGACCTGGCTCTAGGCTATGACAGCTTTTTCGTTGCCCATGGATACAGCCCGGAAGCAAAGGCGATGCTTGAGCGCGGGGAAATTGATAATATAAATGGAATGCAATATGACGGAACTCTATTTAAGCGGGCTAGCTTCCGAAAGGCACCTCATAATTCTTATATCACGTATGAGAATATGTTAAAGGGCGCAGAGAAAAAAGGTTCAGAGATGGATAAGGCTCCAGAGTCTGCGGTATTTTTAAGCGAGGAAGAAAGTGACCAGCTTGAAGGTGCAGCTGCAGAAGGATTTATGGTATCCTATGGTCCTGCTTCGTTCAATTCCATTTATGAATACGTACCAGAAAAGGGTAAGTATCACCGTTTTACAGGAAGTGAAGAAACGGTTGACCTTGATACAAATGAACCCGTGCTGATTGATAACATTCTGGTTGTGCAAATGGACCATCGAATTGTCGATTCAGCAGGCCGCAGGGAAATCGACATAAAGTCTGGCGGCAAGGGATACTTGTTCCAAAAGGGCAAAGTCAATGAGATAGAATGGAAAAATGAAGACGGCAGAATCATTCCTTATAACGGTGGGGTAAAAGCTGGTCTCGTTCCGGGGAAAACGTGGATCAACATTGTCCCATCAATCAGCGATGTCTCATTCGATTCTCAGCAATAAAATCTGAGTTAAATAAGGGGTATGAATAATGCAAATTGATAAGTTAAGAGGAAAAGACCTCGATCAATTATTTAAGGCAATTTTATCACTGAAGGACTTGGACGAAGCCTATCGTTTTTTCGATGATCTGGCTACGGTAAATGAAATCCAGTCACTCGCACAGCGGCTTGAAGTAGCGCGCATGCTCCGCGAGGGCAAAACGTATCATAAAATCGAGACAGAAACAGGTGCCAGCACCGCGACAATTTCTAGGGTAAAGCGATGCCTGAACTATGGAAACGATGCATACGAAATGGCGCTTGAGCGACTTAAAGAGCAGGAAACCCCTGAAGAAGCGAAATAGCTTTTTTATGTGAGCGGAACCTAAATTGGTTTCGTTCTTTTTTATGGATTTAAAAATTGGAAAAATTCTTGGATTATTTCCAGTTCGCCAATAAAATTCTATTTTCGCCAATAAACCAGTCATTTTCGCCAATAAATTATGAAAATCGCCAATAAAAACTGAAAATCGCCAATAAAGCAGGTTATTAGCTAAATTTTAAGGGAGGGGTAGGGATGGGAAAGCTGCGAAACAAGCTTCCTATATCACATCCTTTGTTTATGTTCTATTCGCATTCATCCCAGCGTTGATCGGTCTATTCATGTATGGGATGGTTCAGAATGGCACGATTGACGGAACGATGCTGATGGAAAGAGGCGCGCAATACGCACTGCCTGTGCTGGCAATGGAGGTATTGCCTGATGTGGTTACAGGCATTTTATTCGCGGTGTTGATTTCGGCGACGATGTCGAGTGCCTCCAGCAATCTATTGGCTGCTGGCTCTATTTTTACCAATGATATTTACAATCAGTACTTGAACAAGAACGCGGCTGACGGAAAATTGCTGAAGATGGTGCGCTATACCATGTATGTAGTCAGTGCCTTCAGTTTGCTGATGGCAGTCATGAATGTATCGGATATTATCACACTATTGATGTTTTCATTTACATTGAGGGCTGGAGGAGCATTCATTCCTTATATTGTTGGACATGTATGGGAAAAGGCCAGCCCAGCCGGAAGTCTCGCATCACTATTCCTTGGCAGTCTTGCCGTTTTCCTTGGAGAAAGAGGCTTTATAAGCTTCTTCGGTCTGGATCCAATCTACTTGGCCCTATTGTCAGCGGCATCAGCTTTTATATATTTTCAAAATTGTTCACCGAGCAATATGAACATCGCGATCTGTAAATCGATTAGAAGGCGTTCCTTTCTACGGGGAATGCTTTTTTCATTATTCGTCACTCACTGTGAAATTGAACCATTAACCTTATGTTTCCTTTTTGAATATAAAGAACAAATGCTATAATGGTGGAATGGAAATATAGAATGGGGGCAATTCAAGGATGTACGATGTTCGCGAGTGGCGACATGTGTTTAAACTCGATCCTAATAAGGAAATAACGGAGGAAGATCTTGATAGAATTTGTGAGTCCGGAACCGATGCGATCTTGGTGGGAGGGACGGATGGAGTCACTCTTGAAGGTGTCCTTGATTTGATGTCCCGAATCCGACGCTATACGGTACCATGCATCCTTGAGGTCTCGACACTCGAAGCGATCACACCCGGATTCGATTATTATTTCATCCCGACTGTGCTGAACAGCAGCAACCCTCAATGGATCACAGGACTGCACCATGAAGCCGTGAAGGAATACGGTGACCTGATGGATTGGGAAGAAGTGAAGATGGAAGGATATTGTATCCTCAATCCGGACTGCAAAGCAGCTAAGCTGACCGATGCAAAAACAGACCTTGGAGCTGAAGATATCAGGGCCTATGCAATGATGGCGGAAAAAATGTTCAACCTGCCAATCTTTTATTTAGAATACAGCGGCACATATGGCGATCCCGAGATAGTTAAGGAAGCAAAAGGGGTCCTCGAACATACCGTCCTCTTTTATGGAGGCGGAATCGAAACCGCAGCACAGGCAGCAGAAATGGCGGGAAAAGCCGATGTCATCGTCGTGGGAAATGTGGTATACAACAATATAGAAGAAGCGATAAAAACGGTACAGGCCGTCAAAAAATAAACTTGCCTTTAAGGCGTTGGTGCCAGGCCCCCGCCGGGTTGATGAGTTAAAGTATGTGGGGGGCCAGGCCCCTACTTGGTTGATGTGTTAAAGTGGTGGGGGTCTGACCCTTCAATGCGGCATAATTTATGTTGTTTACTGGTGGTTTTTGAGATAGAATGAGAACAAATGTTTGTATGGTGGTGAGGGTAAGTGCAATTTTTAACTGATAAATTATTGAATGGCTTGAACCCGGAGCAGCAGACGGCTGTCAAGACGACAGATGGACCATTGCTGCTGATGGCTGGGGCGGGCAGCGGGAAAACGAGGGTTTTGACTCACAGGATCGCTTTTTTGATGGTGGAAAAAGGGGTAAATCCTTATAATATCCTGGCGATTACGTTTACGAATAAAGCGGCGAGGGAGATGCGCGAGCGTATCCAGAAAATGATGGGCGGAGCAGCAGATGATATCTGGATTTCGACGTTCCACTCGATGTGTGTACGGATTTTACGGAGAGATATTGACCGTTTGGGGTTCAACCGTAACTTCACAATCCTTGATTCGACTGACCAGCAATCTGTGATCAAGTCAATCCTGAAAGAAAAGAACATGGACCCGAAGAAATATGATCCGCGGGCCATTCTAGGGACAATCAGTTCGGCAAAAAATGAATTGATCACTCCTGAGGAATACGCCAAAACAGCCGGTGATTATTTCTCACAGAAGGTCAGCGATGTGTATGTGGAGTACCAGCGGAAGCTTCGCAAGAACCAGGCGCTGGATTTCGACGATTTGATCATGACAACGATTACGCTGTTCATGCGTGTGCCTGAAGTGCTTGAATATTACCAGCGCAAGTTCCAGTATATCCACGTTGATGAGTACCAGGATACGAACAGGGCGCAATATATGCTTGTAAAACTGCTTGCGCAAAGGTTCCAGAACCTTTGTGTAGTCGGGGACTCCGACCAGTCAATCTACCGCTGGCGCGGGGCAGACATCGCAAACATCCTTTCATTTGAAAAGGACTATCCGAGGGCGAGTGTCATTTTGCTTGAGCAAAACTACCGCTCTACGAAAAAAATCCTGCTTGCGGCAAATATGGTCATCCAGAACAATATGAACCGTAAGCCAAAGAACCTTTGGACAGAAAATGCCGAAGGGAATAAAATTATGCATTACCGTGCTGACAGCGAGCAGGGTGAGGCACAGTTCGTCATCGGCAAGATTCAGGAGCTGCTGAGGAACGGCCGCAAGCTTTCTGATATGGCGATTTTATACAGAACGAACGCCCAGTCGCGTGTAATCGAGGAATCATTCCTGAAGTCGAACATCGATTACAATATCGTCGGAGGCATCAAGTTCTATGACAGGAAGGAAATCAAGGATATCCTTGCCTACCTGCGCTTGATTTCGAATCCCGATGATGACATCAGCCTGCAAAGGGTTATCAATGTACCTAAGCGTGCAATCGGCTCAACATCGATTGATAAAATTGCCAACTTTGCGACGATGCATGACTTGTCGATGTATCAGGCA
>DMSR01000301.1 GCA_003457145.1 Bacillus sp. (in: firmicutes) | reverse complement strand
AATATTTCTCTCGTCTCTTCCCAAACAGATATTATTGCTTTTGTCGGCATATTGGACTGAATGACCATTTTCATCACCCCGCATTGATTTTTGCTTTTTGTTCATAATTTGGTTCCCGTTACTCAAGGCTTCGAGGCTCTTTTCAAGGGGACCCCTCAACCGGAAAGGCAATAGCACTCGGAAAAACCCACGTGCCGGTTTTTACTTTGGAAGCGAAAGTAAAAGAACAAACAGTTAAGAAAAGTATATCACTATTTCCACAAAAATTAATTGATCTTTCGTTTCAAAAATGTTGAATAAAGAACATTTGTTCGTATATACTAGGAGTATAAAATTCAAAGGAGCTGAGAGTATGCGTAGTCTTCTTATCAGATCATTTAAAGAAAACCGGCCTGTTGAGATGATTTATCTTTCTGGCAATAATGAGATCACACACCGAAAAGTAATTGTAAAAGAACTGAATGCTAGCTATTTCAAAGCCTTTTGCTTTCTTCGAAACGACAACCGTTTGTTTAAGATTGAAAATATCCTTTCAGTTCTGCCTGAGAAACGAAAATTTAAAAAAATCAGCTAAAAGTACAGTAATGCAATATCATGATTTAATCACCGAATAAATCATGATAGTACCGTCACACCCCTTTTCCCTTGGTAATAAATATTAATTTTCCTTATTTGGTTTTTATGTATAAACTTTACAAAATGAACACAAAAAAAGAAGCCCCTTTTAAGGACTTCCTTTCTCACCTAAGAATTTGCTGGTTTTGGCTCTGCTGTATTTTTCTCTTTAAAAACCATCTGAAGAGCAATGAGCAGTATAAAGATACCAAGGCCAATAATATCTGACATACCCTCTGGATAAATCAGCATAATTCCGCCCACGATTCCCAGTATTCTTTCATACCAATGCAATTTCCGCAGCCAATATCCGATAATTCCTGCCCCTATCGCCGTCATTCCTGATATAGCAGTGAAAACGATCCAAATTAAGTAATACCAGGTCGTATTGATCATTAGTAACTCTGGTGACAGCACAAACATATATGGAATAATGAACGCTGCGATTGCCAGTTTCGCTGAGTTTACACCTGTCCGGAGCGGTTCACCTCCTGATACACCTGCAGCCGCAAACGCAGCGAGTGCCACCGGCGGAGTAATATCAGCAATAATGCCGAAATAGAATACAAACAAGTGTGCTGACAAATCAGGTACCCCAAGCAAAATGATCGCCGGAGCAGCTATCGTCGAGGTAATGACATAGTTTGCTGTTGTTGGGGATCCCATCCCCAGGAAAATTGCTGCAACCATTGTCAGCATCAAAGTTGGAATCAAGTACCCACCTGACAGATCCAGCAACCCGTTTGCAAGCTTCAGGCCAA
Source organism: Bacillus sp. (in: firmicutes) (assembly GCA_003457145.1). Lineage (GTDB taxonomy): Bacteria > Bacillota > Bacilli > Bacillales > Cytobacillaceae > Mesobacillus. The sequence continues at coordinate 3,644 of DMSR01000301.1, read as the reverse complement.
GGCCCGTCTTCGTAACTACTCCGACAATGATACCCGCAGCAGCAGTGGCCGCTGCAACCCCAAGGGCCGTACGGGCACCATCAACAAGGGCATCAATCGCGTCCTTAAAACCAATTCTTGTTTCTTTACTGATCGCACTAACTAAAATCGTGGAGAGAATCGACCACAAGGCCGCACGCATAATACTCATCCCACTCACCATTAAAATGATGACAATCAGGATAGGCAAAAGAAGGTAAATCTTTTTAAGAACCTCTTTTTTGTCGGGCATCTCTTCATCTGACATGCCGCGAAGACCAACTCTTTTTGCTTCAAAGTGTGTCATGATCCAAATTCCAGTGAAGTAAAGCAATGCTGGAATCGTAGCGGCCTTGGCAATCTCCCAATAAGTGATTCCTCCGCCAATGAATTCAACCATCAGGAAAGCAGCAGCTCCCATGATCGGCGGCATCAGCTGTCCGCCAGTTGATGCCGCAGCCTCAACTGCTCCCGCGAATTCTTTACGGTAGCCGAGTTTTTTCATCATAGGAATAGTAAATGAACCGGATGTCACCACATTGGCAACCGAGCTTCCGCTTATCGTTCCTTGCAAAGCACTTGAGAAAATTGCCACTTTCGCTGGTCCGCCAATTCTTTTTCCGGCAACTGATACAGCGAGGTCATTGAAATATTGACCTACCCCAGTTTTCACTAGGAAAGCACCAAATAACAGGAACAAGAAGATGAAAGTAGATGATACTCCAAGCGGGGTACCCAGTATTCCCTCAGTTGTAAAGAACATTGTATGAACAAGCGTATTCATATCTAAGCCACGGTGTGCCATGAAACCAGGCATATAAGGCCCATATAATGCATAAACCATGAATAATCCAGCGATGATCATGATTGGCAGGCCGACTGTTCTCCTTGTAGCCTCTAGCACCAGAAGAATGGCAGCCAAACCTATGTAGAAATCCATCGGTGTCAGACGGCCAACACGATTGACGAGATCTTCAATATTCATCGGCCAATAGGCACCTATTGCAACTGCAATCAGGGCAAGGAGCAGATCATACCAAGCTACCTTCTTTTTCCTTAAATTCTTTTTTGATGCAGGGAATAACAAAAAGATGAGCGCGAGAGCAAACCCTAAATGGATGGATCTTTGCAATTGCGCTGTCAAAACGCCAAATATAGACGTGTAAAGCTGGAAAACAGAGAATGCAAGAAGTCCTAAGAAAACGACCCGGCCCATGTTTCCTGATAATTTTCTTGTTGCAGCATCCGGATCAAATTTCTCCAAGAGCTCTTGCTGTTTTTCCTGTGAAATCTTGCCATCATTTGTCGTCAAGGATATTCACTCCTTCCATTTGTTGAATAAAGCTGATTTTCCTAATTTGAATCCGTACCCTTGTGCCTGGTTCAATAGCCTTTGATAATGGATAATGTAAATTCCCTTGAACAAAAGTATGATTTGCCCTGACTTGACCAACACGCAAGTCAAAGTGTTCGAACTCCCGGTTCATATTTTTAAGAAAGTATTTACCATCCTTGATTTCAAATGATTCACCCTCAGCTGCTTCAGACGGCATGCCGATGGCAAAGTCCTGATATTCCAGCTCATATTGCCGAATCGTATCCTGCTCAGTTACTTTGTAGCTTTCTATTACATCGGATAGATGGATGGAATGTTTGTACCAGATTTTAAAGGTATCTTCTGCTGCTATCGGAACATAACAGAGTATATCATTTTCTTCGGGTTGAAGAAATGTAAGAGCTTTTTTATAAGGAATGAACATCAATAGTAATGCCAGAAAAATTATGAGGAGTAACAGTACGAAGATCTTGATTTTTTTCTCGAATAGTAGGTTCATACAAATCTTTCCTCGCCTGTCCAATGTCTCCCGTGGAGGTTTTACATTCTTACAGTAAAAATAGACCGGGTGGAAGTTCGGTCTATCCTGCCGGGGTTTTCGCCGGTGATAATTTATTTTAGAATATGAATTGACCGGGCACAATCCATTTAAAGGAATGTGTCCGGTCATGGTCAATCAATTACTGTGATGCCTTGATTCCCTTTTCATCATAATATTTCTGAGCACCTGGGTGCACATCAATTCCTACACCATTTAAGGCATTTTCAGGCTTGATTTGCTTTGCTTTTGCATGAGTTACCTTGTCAAGATTCTCAAAGATGGCCTTGGTAATATCGTAAACAACTTCCTCAGAGAGGTCCGCTTTTACAACAAGCATTGCCAGAACAGCAACCGTAGGAACTTCAGAACCCAGCTTGTATGTTCCGGAAGGTACTACTTCCTTAGCATAGTATGGATACTTTTTGATTAGCTCCTCTGCTTTATCTGCATCAACTGGTACAATTACCACCTTTTCCGTAGCTGAAAGCTCTTCAACTGCAGCAGTTGGTGTTCCTGCAGTTACGAATGCAGCATCGATATTTCCGTCTTTGATTCCATTCACGGATTCATCAAAGCTCAAATCCTGCTTTTTGATATCATCAAGTGTCAATCCATATACTTCCAAAATTTGTTCAGCGTTCGCTGCAGTACCAGAACCTGGGGCACCGATTGTTACTTTCTTACCTTTAAGATCTTCGACTGTCTTGATTCCCGACTTTTCGGTTGTGACGATTTGGATCGTTTCTGGATACAAAGTACCGATCGCTTTGATATTGTCGATTGCATTTCCATCAAACATCAACTTTCCTTCAGTTGCATAAGAAGCAATATCAGTTTGAGTGAAAGCAATTTCCCCTTTGTTATCCTTTATGCTCTGCATATTTTCAGCAGACGCACCAGTTGTTTCAGCATTAGTGCTAATTCCAGTTGCATCAGATACAATGTTCGCAAATGATCCGCCCAACGGGAAGTATGTACCACCTGTCCCACCAGTAAGAATACTCATGTATTTCGGTTTTTCTTCTGATTTCCCTTCACCGCTGTCGCCGGATCCACCCTCATTAGTAGCGCCTCCTCCACATGCTGCAAGTACCATCGAAAGCGCCAACATAAAAATGGTGAACAAAAGAAACTTTCTTTTTTTCATCAGATTACCCCCTTTTTATTCTTTGAATGTACATTATAATCTTATCATAATACGTAACATAATTGTCAATCATGACCTTGACATACTAAACTTTAAATCCTATTCCAGGAAGCCCTTTTTTAGATTGCCTGAAAAGCTTTTTCAAAATACATATGCTAAAATCGTTGTGATAGTTTGAAATGTTTGATTGATGATTTGGAGGTTATAAAATGGATTATCCAATGGGGAAAATCGAAGAGATTACCATGAAAAGCAAGGAATTGGGAGAAGACATATCAATTTTAGTGTATCTGCCGGCTTCCTATTCACCTTTATATAAGTACTCATTACTGATTGCACAGGATGGACGGGATTATTTCCAATTGGGCAGGATCGGACGGGTTGCAGATGAACTTTTAAGCAAAAAGGAAATTGAAAACGTAATCATCATAGGTATTCCCTATAATTCAGTTGAGGACAGGCGCAAAAAATACCATCCTAAAGGCGAACAGCATCAGACCTATATCCGCTTCCTGGCACATGAACTTGTACCTTACCTTGATAAAGAATTTCCGACTTACCAGATGGGCATGGGCAGGGCATTGATAGGCGATTCACTTGCA
>DMSR01000445.1 GCA_003457145.1 Bacillus sp. (in: firmicutes) | reverse complement strand
AATAGTAAAAATAAAAGGTATACTTGAGGACCCTGTTGGAGATCCCTGCTGTTTAGCAGCGATTACATATTGTGTAATACGCTTTAGGACACATAGCCACTCTTTCACCAACTTTCTCTACAATCATTTTAAAAACCCCTATGAAAACGTTATCATTAAAATAACATTATTCTCTATTTAAATGCCCTTTTTATAAAAAAGTCACCACTCTTCACCCGGGAATCATTATTCTGATTAAAGTTTAGTAAACTTTCTTTCCCCAAAATTCGCATAATTGGAAGATATAGTAGATTAAAGCGCTGCCATTCAGGTCGGTTTGTCGATGCATCAAGCCTTATGTCTTTTATTGTCGAAATATTAGAAAAATGTTTACAAGGAATTCAGTATGTTAACTAGTATAATACTCAAATAAGGAAGTTTTACTAAGGTAGGTGGGTTTATTATGATAATCAATCCGACAGAATTTGAATTGCATTTGTTCCATGAAGGTACTCTGTACCAAAGCTACAATTTATTTGGTGCCCATGTCATCAAACGAGATTCTAATACATATACTCGATTCTGTGTGTGGGCTCCTGCTGCTGTGACTGTGAATCTAGCAGGTGATTTCAATCATTGGAATGGCGAAGGATATGAGTTCCAAAAGATTAATAATGAGGGTGTATGGCAGCTGATTGTAGATGATGATCTGACTGGTGCCATCTATAAGTATGAGGTTGTGACTCCTTCAGGCGAAAGGGTATTAAAGGCTGATCCATACGGTTTCTATTCCGAGGTGCGCCCTAATACCGCATCGGTCGTTTATTCCCTTGACGGATACAATTGGAGTGACCATAAATGGCTGCAAAAACGGGAAAGGAAAGACAGCCATCAAGAGCCGATGTTCATTTATGAATTGCATGTTGGTTCCTGGAAAAAGCGAGATGATGGGGCTTTTCTCTCCTACCGTGAACTTGCTGATGAATTAATCCCATACATAATCTTGCATGGATACACACATATTGAACTTCTGCCCATCACTGAGCATCCGCTTGACATCTCCTGGGGCTACCAATCGACAGGTTATTTTTCGGCGACAAGCAGATATGGTACGCCGCATGACTTTATGTATTTTGTTGATATGTGCCACCAAAACGGGATAGGGGTCATCCTTGATTGGATCCCTGGACATTTTTGCAAGGATGCTCATGGGCTGTATAAGTTTGACGGCAGCCACCTTTATGAGTATCAGTATGAAAATGACCGTGAGAATCATGTGTGGGGAACAGCAAATTTTGATTTAGGAAAAACGGAAGTGCAAAGTTTCTTAATTTCAAGTGCTTTGTTTTGGTTAGAAAAATATCATATCGATGGCTTTCGAGTTGATGCTGTGGCCAATATCATCTATTGGCCCAATTCTGTACAGGCCGCAAACCCTCATGGTGTGGAGTTCTTACAGAAGCTGAATAAGGCTGTAAAGGAATATGAGCCTGGTGTAATGATGATTGCAGAGGATTCTACCGATTGGCCTAAGGTAACTGCTCCGGTGGAATATGGGGGCTTGGGATTTACATATAAGTGGAACATGGGTTGGATGAATGACACTTTAAAGTATATGGAGACAGAATCTCATAATAGGAAGCATATACATGATAAAGTAACCTTTTCAATGCACTACGCATTTTCTGAAAGTTTTGTCCTGCCTTTTTCACATGACGAAGTGGTTCATGGTAAGAAGTCACTTCTTGACAAAATGCCGGGGGACTATTGGCAAAAATTCGCTCAGCTCCGTTTATTGCTTGGTTTCATGACAGCCCATCCAGGTAAAAAGCTGACCTTTATGGGGACAGAGTTCGGCCAATTCTCCGAATGGAAGGATAAGGAACAGCTTGATTGGAACCTGTTCGATTATGAAATGCATGAGAAACTGAATGAATATGTGAAAGAATTGATCAGATTGTACAAACGTTCCAAGCCTTTATATGAATTGGATCATGTTTATGAAGGTTTTGAATGGATCGATGCTGATAACAAGGACCAATCTATTTTTTCGTTTATCCGCAAAGGAAAGAATCCTGAGGAGTTACTAGTAGTAGTGTGTAATTTCACTGAAAATGTATTTAGCGATTATCGGGTTGGCGTGCCAAAGCTTGGAGAATACCGAGAGATTTTAAATAGTGATTCATTATCCGCGGGTGGCTCAGGCTTTATCAATAAAAGGGTTATTAAGGCAACGGAAGCAGCGTTCCACGGAAGGCCATATTCAATAGAGATGAATATTTCTCCATTCGGAATTTCCATTTTACGTCCTGTGAATAAAAGAAAGGGGAGAAACAATCATGCAAAAGAAGAAGTGTGTAGCGATGCTATTGGCAGGGGGAAAAGGAAGTCGACTGCATTCATTAACAAAAAATCTCGCTAAGCCTGCAGTTCCTTTTGGCGGAAAATACCGAATCATAGATTTTCCACTAAGCAACTGTACTAATTCAGGAATCCATACTGTGGGTGTATTGACGCAATACCAGCCGCTTCTGCTGAACTCCTATATAGGGATTGGGAGCGCGTGGGACCTTGACAGAAAGGACGGCGGAGTTACTGTGCTGCCGCCTTATGCAGAAACGTCGGAGGTCAAATGGTATTCCGGTACCGCAAGTGCCATATATCAGAATTTGAACTATCTCTATCAATATGACCCTGAGTATGTTCTGATTCTGTCTGGTGATCACATTTATAAAATGAATTATGAACTGATGTTAAATTATCATATTGAAAAAGAGGCAGATGCCACCATTTCAGTCATTGAGGTTCCATGGGAAGAAACAAACCGGTTTGGCATCATGAATACAGATTTGGACTTAAGAATAACTGAATTTGAAGAAAAACCAGAAGATGCTAAAAATAACTTGGCGTCTATGGGTATTTATATATTTAAATGGAGCCTATTAAGGGAATATCTGATAAGAGATGAACAAAATC
>DMSR01000137.1:3172-4587 GCA_003457145.1 Bacillus sp. (in: firmicutes) | reverse complement strand
CGTCCAGGTGGTTACACTCGTATTCTGAAGTGTGGCTTCCGTACAGGTGACAACGCGCCAATGGCGTACATCGAGTTAGTTGATCGTCCAGAAACTGGCGCAGCTTTACCAGTAGAAGAAGCTTCTGCTGAGTAAGTTGATGGGGTAACCCAGTCACAACTCTTAAAAAGCCGGCAATAGCCGGCTTTTAATCCATATCAGTAAGGATTGCGGTTTGATTATTCAAATTTGCTGGGTCGATGCCGTTGCTCTCATTTTCATCGTAAAACGCATCCTGTAGCTTATTGTTCGCTTCTGTTGTTTCCGTTTGTTCTTTTTCTGATCCTAGTGATGAATAGGCTCCTGGTTTCACATCTATATTAACGAATTTATCTTTTTTCATTTCAATCCCTCCTGAAGTTAGTATCGGCTTTACAGTCTGGTTTTACCCGTTTTCGCCGCAGTACGAACTTACAAAAAAAGGATAATTCTATCGGTACTCTTTTCAGCAGCACGTTATTCTATAATGAACCTGTTTTGGTATCCCTTGAGCATCTCTGCATGCGTGAATGTTTGACAATGCCCATTACAGCACCGGCAATTTCAACGACCTGCCCGCTATTCATTACTGGCATAAGAGAAATAGCATACGAATTGCCGCCAAGCTCGATATCAAAAACCATTTTTTCATTGTTTCTCCAAACGCATTCATAATACTTTTCAATCCTAGCCGCTTTTTCAGGAAGAAATTCCGCCAAAGTCTTTCCATTCACTTCATTTAGAGAAAAGCCCAGATCAGTCAGCAGCCCTCCTCCAATCACTAGATGGACAAAATCATTTTCTTGTTTTTTCAATTTAAATAAAATCCCATAATGGGTCTGAATCATCTCTTCTGTCTCGCGCCATATTCTTTCTTGAGGGTCCTTAAACAAGCTGTCCTTTGATATAGAGGAAAAGTAGAACCCCTTCATGATGAAGTAGTAGCCGATCACCTTATATATGTGCCCAGTGAAATTATCAATGTCATAAACGCTCTGATAAATTGTAAAAATAAGTTCAGATAAAAATAAGAACATGAATGCCAGAGCTACATACAGATGCTGCCCATTCTTATTTTCATTATAAAGATAAAGCGAAATCACAATTGATATAAAATGCAAAAGGCTTACGCCATATTCAAAAAAGTTCTTCAGGGATGTTGTCCCCGATCCTTCAATAAAGAGAAGCGGCAAGCTGTTCTCAAATTTAAAAATCAAAAATGAAATGGTACTGATGATGACTGTACATAACACAAGGAAAGCCATCCTTGGATCCTTCTTCAGCTCACGGTCAGGACTCACCAGGACAATGACCATCAGCAATGATTCAATCATTCTCGCCGACACCCAAAACCAGGTAGCTTTGGCAATCGAGCTTTCTGTGATAAAGAACGGCAT
>DMSR01000137.1:0-3165 GCA_003457145.1 Bacillus sp. (in: firmicutes) | reverse complement strand
CCCGACGATAAAGAATAAGAAAGAAAGCAGCAAGATTTTGCTGGACCTTGTAAGTCCAAAGGTTTTCCAGCCATAAGAAAAAATCGAGAATGAAACCGTGATACTGAAGAACTCAAGAATCGTATGTATAGCAATATAGTTTTCCGGATTTAAATAAGTGGAAAGTCTGGAATGGTTGAGATGAATCCACATTAACAACATCACAGCCGATACTACCAGGACCAGAAACTTTCTCTCAGACATGCTCTTTTCCATTTGTTCACCTGCTTCGCGGACGGTTACTTCCATTATAAACACCCGGGAGGAAAGCAGCATATGACACATATATTATTTTTGTGAATATTGCCAATTCGGAATATTACCGTGGACTTCGTTTACTATTTTTCTCTGATTCGGTAAAGTGATAGATGAAGAAATAGTTTAAAAGGACGTGTGGAATAAGCATGAAAGGAATTCTGCCGCGATTTACCATACCAGTAATGAAGGGGATTTTATTAACATTAGGTTTGGCATTGGCTGCAAGGGCGATAGCCGGACTTCCATTTTTTTCGATCATGGGCCAGCTTGTCATCGCAATTATGCTGGGTATGTTGTGGCGGGCATTCGTCGGGGTGAACAGCGGTATTTTGGAGGGAGCAGCTTTTTCAAGCAAGAAATTACTCCGTCTTGGCATTATCCTGCTCGGGATGAGATTGAATCTGTACGATATTTATAATGCGGGATCAACCGTTTTTTTGATCGCATTCGCAAACCTGACCTTTGCTTTGCTCGCTGTTTATGGCCTGAGCCGACTGTTTAAGGTTGAAAAGAGACTCGGGATCCTGACCGCTTGCGGAACTGCGATTTGCGGGGCAGCGGCCGTCGTGGCCATCGCACCGGTGGTTAAGGCAAATGAGAAAGAAACAGCGGTAGGCGCTGCGAATGTTGCTGTATTAGGAACCATTTTTACGATTGCATATACTTTGCTCTTCCCTTATCTCGGCTTGACCGCATTGGACTACGGAGTATTTGCCGGCGGAACTTTGCATGAAATCGCCCATGTTGTCGCTGCTGCAGACCCGGCTGGGCAGCAGGCTTCCGACTTAGCTATCATCGTGAAGTTGACACGAGTCGCATTACTCGTGCCCGTTGCCATTTTGATCGCTTTTATCATCCAGCGGAAACAAACGGGAGGCGCAGGCCAGAAAATGACCCTATCGACTCTCCCAATCCCATGGTTCATCCTCGGATTTCTCGCTGTCAGTGCGTTCAATACAACTGGAATCGTTGGGACCAAGCTTGCCTCATCCATTGTCAGCTTTGCCTACCTGCTGATTGGCATGGCAATGGCGGGTCTAGGCCTTAATGTAGACTTCAAATCCTTCAGGCAGATGGGAGGCAAAGCCCTGTCCGCAGGCCTGGCGGGATCGATTCTTTTATCTGTATTTGGCTACCTGTTAGTTGCCTTTTTCCTATAAAAAAGGATAGTGGCCGTTTTTCTGATACACTGCCCGTTTTTGATCCGGGGTTTGGACATACCTTCATCCTTGCCCTGGAACTATTCCCGAAGAGGCCTTGGGTTCGGATAACTTATTATGATTTCAACTAATCAAGTTTATGCTTTTCATTAAAGAATAAAAGCCCGCCAAATCTTCCTGTAAAATTTGGCTGCTTTGCCTAAATCATTTGGCCATTGCCTCGGTAAATTCTTCTATTAACAATAGCTTCTGTTCCTCAGTCTTGATTTTAATGCTTCCATACACCGGCAGAATGTCATACCATCCGCTCTCTGTATTTACAGTTGCAGCAAAGAGATACATCTCTCCTGGCTTCAATAAGCTGTCGCCTTTATACTTCAGCAACTTCAAGCTTCCCTTCTCTTTATAATATCCGCCTGGCTGATTGACCGTAATGTCTCCGAGAATAGAGCCCTTAATATTTTGTGTGAGCCTTATGGTGAACTGTGTATGAGGTGTATCATCAGTCCATTCATGGCCCGCCTCTTCCAACACTTCACCGATGAAAATATGATCAACTGATTCTATAAGAATTTCTCTATCCTCGTAATCCGAAAGATAAGGATATGTTTTTTCATTAACCCTTGCTGAATCCTTTGAGTCCAAAATCATCGTGAAAAACTTCATGTAAAGAAGCACCATGACCAGGATTAACAGGACCAGCACCAACCATTTCCTCTTCACATCCACCACTCCCTACTACCGTTTCTATTGCTAATTTTATAGGAAAGCTTCGCCTGGATATCCATTGGGTTATGAATGTTTGGTGATTTTTAAAGACTCTGTATGTAGTTTTTGTTGTTTTAGTGAGAATAACAATCTTCTATTTCCAGGAGTGACAGCGATTAAGCTCTCTTAAACTTTAAAGAAGGCAGAAAGGAACTTGAGCCTTTGAGTGAGACCTTGAGCCTGCTTTCATTGCTTAGGTCTTGAAAGGTCATAATCCAAAACAGCAAAAAGCGGCTTTCAGGCCGCTTTTAAGATGAATCAGTCAATAAAAATCTTTCCGGGATTAAGGATTCCATTTGGGTCGAGCGTTTTTTTGATTAGTTTCATCACTTCATATGATTCGCCATGCTCGAGGCGCTGGTACTTGGATTTCCCCAAACCCACTCCATGCTCCCCGGTACATGTCCCGCCTCTTTTCAACGCATAGTGGACAATTGCTTCATTAATGCTGTCTCCATCCCTGACCTCATCTGGATTCTCCCTGTTTATTAATAGCAGGACATGAAAATTGCCATCTCCGACATGGCCGACAATCGCACCCTCAATCGAAGAGTCATCAATCATTGCCCTCGTATTCAGAATCGCTCCTGCAAGCTCTGAAAGGGGCAGACTGACATCGGTAAGTACGATGCTTTTGCTGCCGGCAGTATGTTTAAATGCGTAGAGAAGATGATGCCTTGCTTCCCACAGCTGGTTCCGTGCTTTCGAATCCGCTNNGTCTTTGACAATTTCACCGGCGAATTCTATATCCTGAGCCAGCCCTGCTTCATTGCCATGAAACTCCATGAACAAGGTGGTGCTCACTTCATAATCGGTATCCATATGCTGATTTACTTTTTTAATGGACTCCGCATCGACAAATTCTATCCGGGCAACCGGTATACCGGCCGATAAAATCCCTATTACAGCGTCCACTGCACTTTTAACCGAAGGAAAGACG
>DMSR01000361.1 GCA_003457145.1 Bacillus sp. (in: firmicutes) | reverse complement strand
TGACTGGAGCCGAAGGGCAGACAATTTCTGCCGTAGAGGGCGGAAGAGCACCTACTTTGGAGGCTCTATATGATAAAGAAGAAGTAAAGAGTGCTACTCCATTGTTTGGCAATGAAGAGTTTGTAAAAGTATTGCACAGTGCTGTGCCAAGACCAATTACGCCAAACTATCCTAAAGTATCTGACATTATGCAAATTGAAGTTTCCAAGGCTTTGACAAAAGAAATTACTCCAGAGCAGGCAGTTAAAAATATGCAGCAGAAGATGGAAGAAGCTTTAAAATAGTTCATTGTTCACTAGGAGGTGGGTGTGAATGCACACCTGCCTCTCTTTCATTCTTATCTGAGAAGGGTGGTTATTATGGCTGAGAAACCAAAAAAGCAGCGATTCAGCTTAAATGAAAAACAGCTGGGCTATATGATGGTTCTTCCCTCGCTAGTGTTGATTATTGCAGTTATTCTATGGCCTATTAGTCTATCGTTTTGGAACAGCTTATTCGATTACCGTCTAAATGATCCAGCAAAATCTCAGAAGATGGTATCCGAACATATCGATCTAGAAAGATATGCAAACAATTATTATTACTTATCGAATTCACTGGAAGATCTAGAAATGAATGCCCAGGATTCAAAAACAAAAGAAACAGTAAGTGAACTGAAAAACGACATCGAAGGATATCACCAGGAATTATTGGATGATCCTGTAATGAACGATAAATATGATCAGGTTAATGATTTAATTGCTTCCTTCAAACCAGTTGTTGATGATGATTTAAAATATGCGGAAATTGACAGTAACCTTGCAGACGGATACAAGGAAACGCTGCAAGAATCAATAGATACCATTCAGGCACTGAAGCCTGAGGGCGACCAGGAAAGTATTATGGAAGACATTCAAGCTCAAATTAAATCGACAGATGAGGCAATCCTTGATTCGAACTTTATCGGCCTGGCTAACTACAAACATTACTTCCAGGAGAAGCGAATGTGGAAATCTTTGGCCAACACAAGTGTATTCACAGTCATCTCGGTCTTTTTTGAATTGGTTCTTGGTTTGTTGATTGCGCTGCTGATCAACCGTGCTTTTATCGGGCGGGGGATTATCAGGGCTTCGGTCCTTATCCCATGGGCTATTCCAACAGCGGTTTCGGCCATGATGTGGAAGTATCTATATGATGGACAATCAGGGATCATAGCGCATTACTTTGAGAAGCTCCACCTTATATCCAGCGCAGGGGACTTATTGTCTACATCGACTGGAGCGATGTTTTCAATCATCTTTACAGATGTCTGGAAGACGACACCATACATGTCCTTGCTGTTGCTTGCAGGATTACAGACGATCCCGTCTTCACTTTATGAGGCTGCACAAGTTGATGGGGCAAATAAGTTTCAGCAGTTCTTTAAAATCACACTGCCACTTTTAAAATCGTCGATCCTTGTTGCGTTATTGTTCAGAACTCTTGATGCATTCAGGGTGTTTGACTTGATTTACGTTTTAACAGGCGGAGGACCAGCGAATTCGACTGAAGCGATCACTGTCTATGCCTATAAAACGCTATTCTCGCAGCAGAACTTTGGGGCGGGGTCGGTGCTATCCGTTATCGTCTTCCTATCTGTCGCACTGATCAGCGTGATTTACATTAAATTTATTGGCTCCGACCTGTTTGAAGGAAAAGTGAAATAATGAGGAGGATGGAGAATGAATAAGCGTGCCGGGACATCGTTCTATCTGTTTTTAGCAGCATTCGTTTTTCTTGTCATGTTTCCGTTTATCTGGGTTTTTCTAACTTCTATAAAACAACCAGGAGAAATCTTTGCGTCCTTTGCCTGGTTTTCTGATAATCCGACAATAGAATCGTATAAGTCGGCCTTAACCACCAGGCCCTTGCTGGTTTATATGAAAAATAGTTTTATTGTTGCAACATTGACTACATTGATTGCTGTAGTCTTTGCTTCCTTTGCGGCGTATGCCTTAACGAGGCTGCCAATAAGGTTCAAAGGACTGATTTTGGGGGTTGTACTTGCGTCATCTATGTTTCCTCACATCGCAATCATTTCACCGATCTACAACTTTGTAACAGATTTTAATTTAAGGAACACATATATGGGTTTAGTGATTCCGTACATTACATTTAGTTTGCCGTTAGCGATATGGTTATTGTCGACATTCTTCCAGAAGATTCCTCATGAACTCGAGGAATCAGCAAAAATGGACGGTGCGACGCCTTTCCAGACGTTCCGGAAGGTAATCTTCCCATTGGCGGCACCAGGAGTGTTCACCACCGCAATCCTCGTATTCATAACAGCATGGAATGAATACTTATTTGCACTGACAATCAATTCGCAGGAATCTTCTCGGACGATTCCGGTGGGAATTTCCCTGTATCAAAGTGATTATACGGTTCCGTGGGGAGATATTACCGCTGCAACCGTAATTGTAACGATACCGATTGTGATTCTAGTATTGTTGTTCCAGCGAAGGATTGTTTCTGGATTAACATCAGGATCTGTCAAAGGGTAACCTGAAAAACTACAACTTGCCGGGAGTGACAAACATGAGAAAGAAACCATACTTAATAGATGGCATTATTGGGAATTCAAAAATGCTTGCTTCCTTGACAAAGGACGGTCAGCTGCAGCGCCTGTTCTGGCCTCATATCGACTTTTCGCAGCATATGAACCGTTTTTATACAGGGATTAATTTGCATGATGGAAATGACACACAGTTTATCCATGAGG
>DMSR01000105.1 GCA_003457145.1 Bacillus sp. (in: firmicutes) | reverse complement strand
TATCTTCTTACCCTTTTTCTGGTTAGCGATGAGACAGCAACTTTTTTAAACAGTTTAATTTATTTTGCTTTATTTAATTGTACCGGCTTCATCCAAAGCAGGACAATAAAAGTTAAGCTAATATAACCAAATACCGGATATAAGATGGAGAGCAGCGTTCCATAGTTGATTAGGCTGATAAAATAGCTGATCAGAAATAAAATTGAAACTACCACAATACTCGGCAAATTGACGTATTTTTGGAGCTGTCTTTCCAAACCGAATATATTACCGATAACAGATGTGAAAATCTCTCCGTACACGATTAAAACAAAAACCCAATGCAGTCCTGAAACAAGCTGTTTCATGATAACAGCCATCGGGATTTCAAATGTTTCGAATCCTGGCAGCATGATCAAAGTCAAATGGCTTGATAAAAGGATTAAGGTAAGGGCAACGCCTCCAAGGATTCCTCCCCACTTCACTGTATTATCATCCTTAATTTCCGCAGCAACAGGTACGAGGACAGCCTGTGCCAGCGATAGATTCAGTGCCGTATAGGAAAACGGAGCAATTACAGATTTCCAGCCATCATCTGCATGCGGTATGAACACGACCTGTTCAATGAATCCTGGAAGTTTCATTGAAAGGAAAAACAAAATTAAGCTGAATAGGATCATCATAGGCACAACAAAAGTATTTACCGCAAAAACCCCTTTGATTCCAACTATCATTACAACTATCGAAAGGCCAATCGTAAGGAAAATCCCAATCGATTTAGACAGACCAAGCTGTTCTTCAAAAACAGCACCTGCACCAGAAAGCATGACAGAACAAACCCCAAGGAGCATGACCAGCATGACAATGTTGATCATTTTCCCAAAGAACTTTCCAAATAAATGCTCATTCATTTCTTCATACGAACGTGCACCAATGGACGCAGCAATCCTCATAAGCTTTGATCCCATGTAAATAAGCATATAGCCACTCATGAATATTCCGATTAACCCAAAGATTCCAAAGCGGGAAAAAAACTCAACAATCTCTCTCCCGGTCGCAAAGCCCGCCCCTACCACAGTACCGACATAAACTGCAGCTATTTGAAAGGCAGCTCCCCAGTTTGTCTTCAAAGCACTCCCCTCCCTCCTTTTCAATATATGTGGACTAAGACAAACCATGACGAGCTTTTTTAAAAGAACCGCTCTGTTAAAGTCCAATGTTGATTTTCACTATCCTGCTGATAGACGTGGAAGGTGTGCAGACTCCTGCAGAAAGGGCAGCGCCTGGAATGAAAATCAACAGTCGAATTCAACGTCAAAAATATAACGGAAGCACTCGATCCATGTCCCGAAAGGCATATATGAAATGCGTGGAGGGAATTACCCAGCCCCTCAAAAAGCCTAATGAAAAAAATTACCATAGGCTAAAATATTGAAAGTCAGAATAGGTCAAAGTATAATAAAACTAAATTGATCAAAGATAGTCAAAGACAAACAGAAGAAATCTGTGATCAATATATATAAGTATATTGAAGGAGGAATTTAAATGCTTTGCCAAAATTGCCATGAGAATAGCGCAAATATTCAATTGAAATTCAGTTTAAACGGTAACCAGAAGCATTTAATGCTCTGTGAAGATTGCTTTAAAAAAGAACGTGAAAAACTTGGTGCATCCCTTGGAAATCCGATGTCAGGATTTGCAGGGAATGGAAACCAGCATTTTAATGATCTATTCAAACACTTTTCTAGTCAGCACGAACAAAATAAAATAGAACCACATTCAAACGCTCCAAAAAACACTGGAGGCGGAAATGGATTTATTGATCAGTTTGGCAGAAACCTAACCCAAATCGCCAAGACTGGTTTAATTGATCCCGTCATTGGCCGAGACGAAGAAGTAAAGCGTGTCATTGAAATTCTAAATAGACGTAACAAGAATAACCCCGTACTGATTGGAGAACCTGGAGTCGGTAAGACTGCCATCGCCGAAGGACTTGCAATGAAAATCGTTGCAGGCGATGTTCCGAATAAGCTAAAAAACAAAGATGTCTACCTTCTCGATGTGGCTTCAATGGTTGCCAATACTGGTGTCCGCGGCCAATTTGAAGAAAGAATGAAACAGCTGATTTCTGAGCTTCAGACCCGCAAAAACATCATTTTATTCATTGACGAAATCCATTTGCTCGTTGGTGCAGGCTCAGCAGAAGGTTCAATGGATGCTGGTAACATCCTGAAGCCTGCCCTTGCACGTGGTGAACTACAGCTAGTTGGTGCAACTACACTGAAGGAATATCGTAAAATTGAAAAGGATGCCGCATTGGAAAGACGCTTTCAGCCCGTGCATGTTCTTGAACC
The DNA here is from genome assembly GCA_003457145.1 of Bacillus sp. (in: firmicutes). Taxonomy (GTDB): domain Bacteria; phylum Bacillota; class Bacilli; order Bacillales; family Cytobacillaceae; genus Mesobacillus. The sequence continues at coordinate 1,732 of DMSR01000105.1, read as the reverse complement.
ATCCATAGACGAAGCAATCGAAATTCTAACCGGAATCAAGTCAAAATATGAGGATTTCCATGAAGTTTTGTTTGAAAAAGATGCGATAAAGGCATGCGTACAGTTATCACACCGCTATATCCAGGACCGGTTCCTGCCTGATAAAGCGATTGACCTGATGGACGAGGCAGGCTCTAAACTGAATCTTGTATCTGATTACGCTAGTATGAACGATGCAGAAAATCGGCTTGCAGAAATTGCAAAACTAAAGGAAAAGGCTTTGAAAGCCGAGGATTATGAAACAGCAGCTAAACTCCGTGATGAAGAGGCAAAGCTTGAAAAAGCGTTGAATGACAATGGTAATTCATCACGCCCGATGATTACAGTTCAGCATATCCAGGAAATCATCGAAAAGAAAACAGGTATTCCTGTCGGTAAGCTCCAGGAAGACGAACAGGTTAAAATGAAGAACCTCGTTCATAACCTAAATGAAAAAGTGATTGGCCAGGAGGAGGCCGTGGAGAAAGTCGCCAAAGCGATTCGCCGAAGTCGTGCAGGCTTGAAATCCAAGAACCGGCCTATTGGCTCTTTCCTGTTTGTCGGACCAACAGGAGTCGGGAAAACCGAACTGACAAAAACTTTAGCTGAAGAATTATTTGGCTCCAAGGAAGCTATGGTGCGCCTTGATATGAGTGAATATATGGAGAAGCACAGCGTCTCAAAAATCATTGGATCACCTCCAGGATATGTCGGACACGAGGAAGCCGGTCAATTGACCGAGAAGGTCCGCAGAAATCCATATAGCATCATCCTGCTCGACGAGATTGAGAAAGCCCACCCAGATGTTCAGCATATGTTCCTGCAAATTCTTGAGGATGGACGCCTCACTGATAGTCAGGGAAGAACAGTCAGCTTCAAGGATACGGTAATTATCATGACAAGTAACGCTGGTGTAGGAGAAAAGACGATCAAAGTAGGTTTTGGGCAGAGCAATGCAATAAACGAAACAAGTATTCTTGATTCACTCGGCGGCTTTTTCAAGCCTGAATTCCTTAACCGCTTTGACAGCATTATCGAGTTCAAGTCTCTTGATAAGCAGCATCTGCTGGAGATCGTCGACTTGATGCTTGCTGATTTGAATAACACCCTTGCAGAGCAAAACATCAGCCTGAATGTTTCTTTCGAAGTGAAAGAGAAATTAGCTGAACTGGGATACCACCCAGCCTTTGGGGCACGCCCGCTTCGCAGGTCAATTCAGGAGCAGCTTGAGGACTCCATCGCCGACTTCATTCTTGAAGACCCAGATGCTGTCAACCTTANNAGCAGCAATTGAAAATGATAAAATTACTATTAAGCGCAGTTAAGATACTGATGGAAGCCCGGATTTTTATCCGAGCTTCTTTTTTCTGTGTTTGTATATTTATTGAAAGCCCAATCTTGATAATTAACATCCTGTTGATTGTAGTTGATGGCGCGTATACTCCTCCAAAAATGCTAAAGCATCTTCCTCGTATGTGGTCAAGTTCGAGGAAGCTAAATTATGTCCTGTGTGCTCAGGTTGCCAGTTGAGATGTTTGTGGATTAATCCCTGTGAGTAATCAATTAAACTCGCAGTAACATGGGTTGGATTTAATAAAATATTAACAGTTTAAAAATGAAAATTTAAGAAAAGGCATATAGAATAAGAGCATACTATTTTTAGAAATGAGGTAAACCTAAATGGGTTTTTTGACCAAATTCAGTTTAAAGAATG
>DMSR01000139.1 GCA_003457145.1 Bacillus sp. (in: firmicutes) | reverse complement strand
TTGGTACGAAGTAGGTGGGATATGTCCTATACGATTAAAGATGTTGCCAAGAAAGCAAATGTTTCAATAGCAACAGTTTCAAGGATTCTGAATGGCCAGGCAGGTTACTCGGAGCAGACCAAAATAAAAGTTTTGAAGGTCATTGAGGAGCTTGGATACTCGCCCAATGCGGTAGCCCGAGGGTTAATCAATAAAAGAACACATACAATCGGCGTCCTTTTTCCAAAGCTCTCCAGCTCGCTGGTGACAGACCTCCTGGATGGGATTGAGAAGGCAGCAAACGAAAACGGTTCCAGCGTCATTGTTTGTCATACTGAGTCTAATGGCGAAAAAACAATGAACTATCTTCAGCTGTTGATCGAAAAAAGGGTTGATGGGATGATCTTTGCGAGTGAAATCCTGAAGGATGAATACTATCAATACGTCATGAAATCCAAGGTACCTATTGTCCTCCTATCAACGGAAGCTTATGCATTCCCTGTTCCTTATGTTAAAGTGAATGACTTTCATGCCGCCTATTCAGCTGCGAAGTATTTAATAGATAAAGGTCATACAGAAATCGGCATGATCAGCGGGAATAAGGATGATATAGTTGCAGGGAAGCCAAGGATCGATGGTTTTCGAAAGGCTCTGGCAGATCAGGGGATTGCCTGCGGTGAGCGAAATATCATTAACAGCATTGGATTTTCTTTTCGGGATGGGTTAGTTGGCTTGAAAAAAATGAATGAACAATTCCCTGAGGTGACAGCGATATTTGCTGCCAGTGATGAAATTGCCATTGGTGTTTTATCGGCTGCTTACAAGCTGGGAATAAAGGTTCCAGATGAGCTATCTGTTATTGGATTTGATAACTTGAATCTTGCTGAAATGACGATTCCGCCGCTTACTACAATCGGTCAGCCGCTGGTGAAAATGGGAGAAGCAGCAGCCCAAATGTTATTTAAGATATTAGAAAAAGGTGAAATCCCGGAAAGCCGGATTATGCCTCATAAAGTAATTGAAAGATTAAGTGTAAAAGAGAGAAAATAAATGACTCTCTTTTTCTTAGGACATTTGAGTAAACGTTTACGTAAAAAGAGAGTGAAAAACTAGGAGGTATATACATGATCAAGAAAATGACAGCGGGTGTAATGGTTTTAGCAATGGGAGCTTCCCTATTAGCGGGATGTTCATCAGACAAAGCAGAAGATGGAAAAGTGACACTGGAGCTTTTTTCGAATAAATCCGAAAGCATTCAGACCTATAAGGGATTAATTAAAGAATTTGAAGAACAAAATCCAGATATTAAGATTAAATTGGATGCACCGCCTGAAGCTGAAACTGTTTTAAAGACGCGTCTGACTAAAAATGACCTCCCGGATCTCATGTCCATCGCTGGAAACGCTACCTATGGTGAATTAGGGCGTGCAGGTGTATTGGAAGACTTCTCAGGTTCAGAACTGGAAAAGAAAGTTCAGCCATCCTATATTGATATGATTAACCGTCTGGTTGGACCTGAAGAAAAGGGCACATTTGGTCTGCCATATGCAACAAATGCTAATGCTGTTATTTATAATAAAGCAAAGTTTGAAGAGCACGGACTTACTGTTCCAACTACTTGGGATGAGTTTATTGCAAGCCTGGAAAAAGTGAAAGCCGCGGGAGACACTCCAATCTACTTTACATTGAAGGATGCTTGGACTGGTATGATTGCCTGGAATTCCCTTGGCGCGAATGTCGCGGGTGAAGATTTCGCTGAAAAGAAAAATGCCGGAGAAACGTCATTCGTAAAAAGCTATGATGAAGTAGCTGATAAAATGGCCACATTGGTTAAATATGGCCACAAGGATAATATGGGTGTAGCCTATGGCGATGGAAATAATGCCTTTGCCAATGGGAAATCTGTATTCTACCTTCAAGGTAACTGGGCTATTCCAGAAATCCTGAAAGCAAATCCAGATATGGAATTGGGTGTTTTCCCAATGCCGGTTACAAATGACCCAGCAAAAAATAAATTAGTATCAGGTGTTGACGTACTCCTTACTGTTAATAAAGATTCAGAGCATAAAGAAGAAGCGATGAAATTTGTTGAATTTATGATGGATCAAGAAACAGCTAAAAACNNCCCTGTATTTGAAGGGATCAAAGGAAACTTTGAAACTGGTGCGATTACAAGCTTCCCGGATCACTATTACCCAGCAGGAATGGGAGCTGAAAACTTGGTGCAGGAATTCCTGATCAAAAAAGATAAGGAAAAATTCTTGAAAAAAATGGACAGCGAGTGGGATAAAGTACAAAATCGCTAATCCGTAATGAAGCCAGGGTGTCCTATGATCCCTGGCTTTCTAAAAAGGAGTTGTAATCATGCAAAAGAAAAATAATGTGTTCCTGGTAATTGTCATACCTGCCTTTATCCTTTTTTTCATTTTTCATAGCTATCCTGCACTGCAAGGGATTTTTTACAGCTTCACGGACTGGAAAGGCTATGGGGACTGGAACTTTGTAGGTTTGAAAAACTACTTTAATGTATTTAAAGACGGCCGTGCCGGTGATGCGTACCTG
>DMSR01000477.1 GCA_003457145.1 Bacillus sp. (in: firmicutes) | reverse complement strand
CCTTCGAGAGCTTCAGAGGGATATTAAAGAAGTGTTTGTGGATGACACGCTGAAACGCTATATCGTTGAGCTGGCCACCCGTACTCGCGGCCATGCCAATGTTTACCTTGGCGCAAGTCCGCGTGGGTCGATTGCACTTATGAAGGCAGCCCAGGCCTATGCATTTATTTACGGCAGGGATTATGTCATCCCTGATGATGTTCAATATCTTGCTCCATATGTTTTTTCCCATCGGATCATCCTGAAATCTGAAGCGAGATTTGAGGGGATTACAGCTGAGGATGTCGTGAACAGAGTTCTAGCGAGAGTTCCCGTCCCGGTACAAAGGCTAGTGAAGTAAGATGAAAATGTATTTCCAAAAGTTCAAAGAAATTTGGAAGCTGATTGTTTTATTGTTTCTGATTTTACTAACCTTTTCATATGCGATGTTCCAGGGGGGCTTTGTCAGCTGGTTCCTGTTCTACAGCTTTGTGCCCTTTGCTCTGTATGCCCTCGGTCTCGCCTTATATTCATTAAAGAATATCTCAGCTGAAAGGATCTTTACAAAACAGGAGTACAATGCCGGGGAACGATTCAAAGCTAGCGTCATCCTCGAGCGGAAATTCTCCTTCCCGCTATTATATGGAATTGCCGAGGAACAAGCGGGGGAATCTCTTGCTGACAACAGCAATCTGCAGGAGGCAAAGAAGATGCTTTTCCCGGGATTGGACCGGGTTTTCAGTTTCGATTATGAAATTGAAAAGTTGCCGCGCGGGGAACATTTTTTAACAGGAATCAAATTCAAAACGGGGGATCCTCTTGGCTTGATTGAAAAAGAAAAAATTCTGCCCTGCCACAGCAGGATTCTTGTGTATCCTGCATATCAGGAGCTTGTCTACCGGCCTGCAGCACACCACTACGACCAGGGGATGACTGCATCCAAGGAACGAGTCCAGCGGGATACTTCGATGGCTATCGGTGTCAGGGAGTATCAGCCGGGGGATCGTTTTTCCTGGATTAACTGGAAAGCTACTGCAAGGCGGAATGATATTATGACGAAGGAATTCGAACAAAGGCAGTCTCATGATGTGTCGATTCTGATGGATTGCGCTCCTGAACTGCGGTTCGAAGTCGTTGTTTCTTTTACAGCCTCTGTGATTAGGGCAATTTTACGCAAAGGGGCACAGGTCGGCCTGCTGACTTTAAGCGCTGAGCGAAAGGCATTTCCAATCCGCGGGGGAGATATCCAGCAGCAGCAGCTTCTTTACCATCTGGCAAAAATTAGGGACGACAGTCCAGTAACCTTTGACCGGGTGTTGGAGACAGAGACATTTCTTGCGCAGCAAAACAATTCCATTATGCTGATCACCGCCCAATTGACGAAAGAGCTGATTGAAAAAGCAGCTTATTACAATCAAAGAAATGGATCGGTGAGCATTTTCTTGATTAAAAATGAGCAGGAATCGCCAACAAAAACGGAGCTTAACCTGAGGACTTCAGCTAACGCAAGAGGAATCCGGCTGGTTATGGTGCATGACGGTCACTTTTCAGGAGCCTTCTCGGNNATGGAGAAACCAAAAAAGGATGTTACCTTCTTTTTGTTATATATGTTCAGCTTTTTGCTGCTTTGGGAATGGCTCCGTCCGTTGAAAGAACTGACTGATACCGGACATCTTGATGTATTCCTGGCATTCGTCTTTGTTGCACTGTTGATGTCGTTTTTCGGGATGCCGCTTGCTCCAGCAGCTTTTATTAAAGTGATTTTTATCCTGTATTCCATACATTTCATGTATTACGAAGGCACATTTTTCAGCTCGGAATGGTTTTTGCAGTTCTTTGATAATGTATGGGTAAATGTTAACCTATTGGTGAATGCCCAATGGACAGAACTTACGAATGGTTTCCGGACGGTGCTTTTCTTTGTCCTGCTGTGGCTGATGTCTTATTTGATCCAGTATTGGCTGATCAACCGAAAACAGATTTTTGTGTTTTTCTTTATGACGTTAATTTATATTACGGTTCTTGACACGTTCACGCCTTATGAAGCGGATATTGCGATTATCAGGACTGTCATCGCAGGGTTTGCCGTTCTGGGAATCCTGTCCTATTACCGAATTACAGCCAAGGAAGTAATCCGGAAAAACATGAGCGGCGCTAGAAAATGGATGGTCCCGCTAGTTGCCATGATCGCTTTAAGCGTGGGGATTGGCTATGCCGCACCTAAGGCTGATCCAGTCTGGCCTGACCCTGTCCCTTTCATCAAATCCTATAACGAAGAAAGCGGCAGCAACGGCGTGAAAAGGGTAGGGTATGGAACGGATGATTCGGCGCTTGGCGGGCCTTTTATTGGAGACGACCGGATTGTCTTTGCTGCCGAAGCTGATGGACGCCATTACTGGCGGATTGAGACTAAGGATGTTTATACAGGAAAGGGATGGGTGGCAGAAAAAGGGACCACAATGCCGGTCAGCTTCCTGCCCGAGCAACCCGTGCCGATGCGGCCGTTCGAATCAGGTGTAGCGACCGAACAGCGAACGAGCAAGGTGATTCCACAAATTGGATATCCGCATATTGTATACCCTCTCGGATTGAAACAAGTGGATGCGTCTGCAACATTGAACACTCTTGAATTCAGCCTTGATCCGTCAACCGAAAAAATCCTGTCTGTTACAGATGGTAATGCAGGTTCAATTGGGCCATACTCAGTTACGTTCAATAGCCCAGTATACAGTGTGGAGAAATTGCAAGCTGCCGGGCCAAATGGCATAGATGCAAATTCACAATTCATTTCGAAATATACTCAGGTTCCGGAAGGTCTGCCGGAAAGAATAGGTGTACTGGCAGCTGAAATTACTGAAGGGAAAATTACATGGATTGACCAGGCTAGGGCGATTGAGAGGTACTTTCGGTCAAATGAATTTGTATATGACCAGACGAGGGTGGCAGTCCCTGGAGAGGATGAGGATTATGTAGACCAATTCCTATTTGAAACCCAACGTGGATACTGCGACAATTTTTCCACATCAATGGTTGTCATGATGAGGACACTTGGAATTCCTGCTCGCTGGGTGAAAGGCTATACAGAGGGGGAATATAAGGAAACTCTCGAAGACGGAAGCAGGGTATATGAGGTCACAAATAATAATGCTCATTCCTGGGTTGAGGCTTTCTTTCCGGGCGTAGGCTGGGTACCATTCGAACCTACACAAGGCTTCTCGAACAATGTACAGTTTGAATACGACACACAATCAGATACGCAGACACCGGAAGAAAATAAGAACAAAGATGACGTTACTCCAGTTTCTGCCCCGAAGCCAGAAATACCAGAAGATCCAGCGCACCCGGATCAAAGCAATCGCTCTTTTGCTGATGCTTTGACCAAAGCGGGAGCCTTCCTGAAGAAGAATTTAAAGAAGATTATATTTACACTCTTCGTCTTAGTCGCATTTACTGCAGTGATGTATAAGACTAGAGCAAAATGGATGCCGAATTTTTATATTCTTCTTTATAAGTATACGAAGCAAAATAAACACTTGGAGAAAGCCTATATGGCTCTTTTGAAACAATTGGAACTTTATGGTTTAAAGAGAGCGCAAGGCCAGACATTAAGGGACTATGCTAATTATGTCGACCAATTTTTCTCTTCTAAAGATATGAGAAGGCTCACTGTAATATATGAACAGTATCTTTATCGAGGTGATATGGAAGAAGGAACTTGGGAAGATGCAAAAAAACACTGGGAAATACTGATAAAAAAAGCTAGTGCTTGACCGCTAATTTATTATACTGGTACAATGTTTGAAACTAAATAGAATAATCCCTTCATATATCCTCGATAATATGGTTCGAAAGTTTCTACCAAATCACCGGAAATGATTTGACTATGAAGGCAGATTCTTTTTCGTGCGTCCAGAGTCAGAATTCTGCCTTCCTATAATTGTGGAGGGAGAATTCTGGCTTTTTTTAATTAAAATGAGGTGACTATAGTCAATGAAAACTGAGCTGCAAGATCAGGAAATGATTGTTGTACTGGACTTTGGGAGTCAGTATAACCAATTGATCACGAGAAGAATAAGAGAATTTGGCGTTTATAGCGAATTGCACCCGCACACAATTACTGCAGAGGAAATCAAGAAAATGAATCCGAAGGGAATCATCTTTTCTGGCGGTCCAAACAGTGTGTATGACGAAAATTCTTTTCGCTGTGATGAAGAAATATTTGAACTCGGAGTACCGATTCTTGGCATCTGCTACGGGATGCAGCTGATGACATTGCATTTCGGCGGGAAAGTGGAGAAGGCAAAAAACCGTGAATACGGTAAAGCTTTACTGACGCTCCATAACCAAAATGCGCTATTCGAGGGCACACCAGGGGAGCAGGTTGTATGGATGAGCCATGGTGACCTTGTAACGATGTCACCACCAGGTTTTACGGTTGGTGGGATAAACCCATCATGTCCAATCGCGGCGATGAGCGATGAAAGCCGCGGTTTATACGCAGTGCAATTCCATCCAGAGGTGCGCCATTCTGTTTATGGAAATGACCATTTGAAAAATTTTGTTTTTAAGGCATGCGGCTGCAAGGGAGACTGGTCGATGGAGAACTTCATCGAGATAGAGATGGAGAAGATTCGCCAGGAAGTCGGTAACAAGAAGGTTCTATGCGCATTAAGCGGTGGTGTAGATTCATCAGTCGTAGCAGTACTGATCCATAAAGCAATCGGCGACCAGCTAACATGCATTTTCGTCGACCATGGACTATTGCGAAAAGGTGAAGCGGAAAGTGTAATGAAAACATTTGCTGAAGGCTTCAACATGAACGTGATAAAAGTGGATGCCAAAGACAGGTTCCTGAGCAAACTGGAAGGTGTTTCCGATCCTGAGCAGAAGCGTAAAATCATCGGCAATGAATTCATATATGTCTTTGATGACGAAGCGGAAAAACTAGAGGGCATTGAATTTCTTGCTCAGGGAACACTGTATACAGATATTATCGAAAGTGGCACAGCTACGGCGCAGACAATCAAGTCGCATCATAATGTCGGCGGACTGCCCGAAGATATGCAATTCAAGTTAATCGAACCATTGAATACCCTGTTTAAGGATGAGGTAAGAGCGCTTGGAGCTGAACTGGGTATTGCTGAAGAAGTCGTCTGGCGCCAGCCGTTCCCGGGTCCAGGGTTGGGAATCCGCGTCCTGGGTGCAATTTCCGAGGACAAGCTGGAAATCGTTCGGGAATCGGATGCCATCTTAAGAGATGAAATCAAGAAGGCCGGGCTGGACCGCGAGATTTGGCAATATTTCACTGTCCTGCCGGATATCCGCAGCCTTTAGCATTGAGTGC
>DMSR01000040.1 GCA_003457145.1 Bacillus sp. (in: firmicutes) | reverse complement strand
TAGCTTCTACGCTTCAGTGGAAATGGCCTATGATTCCGATTTGAGGGGAAAGCCCCTTGCTATTGCAGGAAATCCCGAAGAACGACGCGGCATTATTGTCACCTGCAGCTATGAAGCAAGAAGTTTTGGCGTCCGGACGACAATGCCGTTATGGGAAGCTAAAAAGCTTTGCCCTAACCTGATCATCAAGAAGCCGAACTTTGACCGTTACCGAGCAGCGTCTGCTGCAATGTTCGATATATTACGGCAATATACTGAACTTGTCGAGCCGGTTTCAATTGATGAAGGGTATATGGATATTTCCGAATGCCATCAACTGGGTTCCCCCCTTAAAGTTGCAGAGAGCATACAAAAGCGGCTTCTGGAGCAACTTGATTTACCCTGTAGCATTGGCATTGCTCCGAACAAATTCCTTGCAAAAACAGCTTCGGATATGAAAAAACCTTTAGGAATTACGATTTTAAGGAAACGTGACATCCCGAAAATACTTTGGCCCCTTGACGTCGGCGAGATGCATGGAGTAGGAAGCAAAACGGCGTACAAACTAAAGGGTATCGGAATAATATCGATTGGCGACCTTGCAAAAGCAAATGATATTCAGCTGAAAGCTTTACTCGGGATCAACGGCATCAGATTGAAGGAAAGAGCCAATGGGCAGGATAACCGAACTGTCGATCCCGATTCAGTCTATGATTTTAAAAGCATTGGTAATTCCACTACATTGCCCAGGGATGTATCCAATCAGAATGAACTTCTGAAAGTTATTGATAACCTTTCGGAGCAAGTGGCAGTCAGAATGAAGCGAAAACAAGCTGTAGCAACAAATATCAGTGTGATGATCAGGTTTAAGGACAGGAAGACAATCACAAGGAGCCAGAAACTGCAAAACCCAGTTTCCCGTAAAGATGAAATAGCCTCTGCAGCTAAAATGCTATTCTTGAAGCATTGGAACGGTGACCCGGTAAGGCTGCTTGGAATAACTGGCACGGATCTTCTTGACGTGGATAAAGCTGTTAAGCAGCTAGATTTATTTTCCTATGAACTGGATGCTAAGAAAGAGCCGCTTTTGAATACGATGTCTCTCTTAAGAGAAAAATATGGGAAAACGATCATTGAAAATGCCGGTTCCCAGATTAAACCCCCCGAGAGAGGTAAAGGAACAGATACAAGCTTCAACAAGGATTTCCTGCAGGAGCGCGTGAAAAGGATAGAGGAAAATAAGAATGATAGATAGATTTGTCCATCAGAAGGCTGTTAGCTCAAAATAAACAAGAACCAGAACCTGAATAGTTGCCAACTGCAATTCAACATTGCTAAATTAGAGTGTAAGGATTTAAATTATGGACTTGGACAGAAGGGAAGTAGAAAAATGTCAAAACAGCAAATTGGTGTAATTGGCCTGGCGGTCATGGGCAAGAACCTGGCAATGAATATCGAAAGCAGGGGATATACTGTATCCGTCTATAATCGTTCAAGAGAAAAAACGGATGAAATGTTAGACGAAACGAAAGGAAAAAACATTGTCGGCACTTATTCGATCGAGGAGTTTGTCCAATCGCTCGAAAAACCCCGCAAGGTTTTGCTTATGGTTAAAGCTGGTACGGCAACAGATGCTACCATAGAGCAATTGAAGCCGCATCTTGAAAAAGGGGATATCATTATTGATGGAGGAAATACATATTTTCCTGACACCCAGCGCCGTAACAAGGAATTAAGCGAGCTTGGTCTTCACTTCATAGGGACAGGCGTCTCCGGCGGTGAGGAAGGAGCACTGCATGGTCCGTCAATCATGCCTGGAGGCCAAAAGGAAGCATATGACTTAGTAGCACCAATATTTGAAGATATTGCAGCTAAAGTCAATGGAGAAGCATGTACGACCTACATCGGTCCTGATGGGGCTGGACATTATGTGAAAATGGTGCATAATGGAATCGAATATGGAGATATGCAGCTGATTTCTGAATCTTATTTCATGCTAAAGCACATTCTTGGCCTAAGTGCAGAAGAACTTCACTCAGTATTCGCAGATTGGAACAAGGGTGAACTTGATAGTTATTTAATAGAAATTACAGCTGATATTTTTACCAAGAAGGATGATGAAACAGGAAAACCTCTTGTTGATATGATTCTTGATACTGCCGGCCAGAAAGGTACTGGAAAGTGGACAAGCCAGAGTGCACTTGACCTTGGTGTGCCGCTGCCAATCATTACTGAGTCAGTATTTGCCAGGTTTATTTCTGCCATGAAGCAGGAGAGGGTTGAAGCAAGCAAAATCCTGAGCGGACCGGATGCTAAGCCTTTTGAAGGTAACCGAGAAGCGTTTATTGAGTCTATTCGCAAGGCACTTTACCTAAGTAAGATTTGCTCTTATGCACAAGGGTTTGCGCAAATGAGGGCAGCATCTGAGGAATACGACTGGAATTTGAGCTATGGAGAAATCGCAATGATTTTCCGCGGAGGGTGCATCATCAGGGCTCAATTCCTTCAGAAAATCAAGGAAGCATACGACCGTGATCCAGGCTTGAAAAACTTGTTGCTCGATCCGTATTTCAAGGAAATCGCCGACAGCTACCAGCAGTCATTGCGTGAAATCATTTCAGCAGCTGTGCTTAACGGAATTCCGGTGCCGAGCTTCTCAGCAGCATTATCGTACTTTGACAGCTACAGAACAGAAACACTGCCAGCAAACTTGATTCAGGCACAACGTGACTACTTCGGTGCCCACACATATCAGCGCATTGATAAAGAGGGTATTTTCCATACTGAGTGGATGGAAGAATAACATAGAAAAACAGCGAAGCACGTCTTCGCTGTTTTTTTGATTTCAGTAACTTCCCTGAAACAATATGTGGCGGGGGAAGTCCGAAATGCGTAGCATAGCAATCTTATCTACTAACCCCTTTTTTAATCGCACCGTCCTTTATTAATTACACAAGTATTGCCAAGTTCAAATCTAATAATCTGCATAAGAGCGTTCCTTCTGATTCTTGCCCCGATTTCGTAAAATTAGCCATGCAATCAAGCTGAAAATAATTAATAAACATTCCAAAGAAAAAATATACCATGGATAAGGACCAAGCAAATCCAAAAAGCTTGGGCTTTGAGGTTTGTGACGTAAAAACCAATAGTTTCCATCAGCTTTTTTATTAACAAATAAGATTACAGGCAAAAGCAGATTAATAAAGGCGATTACTTTTAGAACGGATTGGAATGTTGGGTAATAGCCCTTCACCCATGTGAAATATAAGGTTACCCATACAACCATCATATGGGCGTAGAAAAAGTGAAAAAATCGAAAGTGGGGGAAATCATATGTTAAAGCCGGAGTAAAAGTGGCTTGCGTTGCACCTAATATGGCAATGAAAAATAGTAGCTCAAAGAATATTTTTCTTTTAGTCAATAATAAAGCCACCGTTAGGAGCAGGCCGATATTACATAATTCCAACGGCATGGACCGTCCAAGTTTCCAGACCCCATGGACGTACATCCACACATGATTCATAATCTCTGTATAAATTAGTGAAAGGGCAAACCCTATTTCGACCTTGCGCCAGCAATCTTTTTTCAAATCTTTTCGGTATAGGAATATAGCAATCGAAACTGTTATAAAAATGGTCAATATTACAAAATGACTATCAGAAAACATGTCAAACTCGAAAGACTTATTACTAGGGCCAAACCACTTCATTATTTCCACTCCTGGGCAAATTTTTGACAGCTTGAATTTGTATCGAGAGGTGTCAAATAAATATCAAGTAGCTTATAAAATTCAATCTCTTTTAATACGAAAAAGGGCCAAGAATAAACATAAGTTGTCCTTAAATTAGATTTTTATACGACACCCTTTGTATTAAAAGTGAACATATTTAAGTCCTTTANNACCAATCTTTACCAAAAACGTATGTAATGTAAGCTTGAAGAGGGAGATGGGAATGATGAGTGAACAAGGCTGTATTAAATGCGGCAGCAGGGATGCCGGGCAAAAGGATGTAGCAATGACTGGAACTGGCCTGTCCAAGATGTTTGACATCCAGAATAATCAATTCACAGTAGTCTATTGCAAGAAGTGCGGATATTCGGAGTTTTATAATAAAAATGCATCAGGTGCTTCAAATGTTCTTGATTTCTTCTTCGGAGGCTGAACATTTTGGCAAAGAAAAATCCCGCCCTGAAATGACATCAGGCGGGATTCTTAGTACTATTTAGCATTTCTCAACATCAATTTCATTAATTGGCCACCAGATAAACCCGTCTTTTTCAAGTAGTTTATCTGCTGCATCAGGACCCATTGAACCTGAGTAGTAGTTAGGGAAGCTCGGCTCGTTCGTGTGCTCCCATACAGCGGAGATGTTGTCAACATAGCTCCATGAAAGAGCGACTTCATCCCAGTGGGTAAAGTTGGTTGCATCACCGCGAAGTGAATCATATAAAAGCTTCTCATATGCTTCTGGAGTATTGATTCCATCGATGCCTTTATTGGCAAAATTAAGCTTTACCGGAATTGCATCTGTACCCTGGCCTGATTTCTTGGCGTTCAAATGGAGTGTAATCCCTTCTTCAGGCTGGATATGGATAACCAGAAGATTCGGATTGACCGTTTTTTCCGGCTGATAATATAGGTTCATCGGAATATCTTTAAATTGAATGACAATTTTTGTTGATTTTGCTTTCATCCTTTTTCCAGTACGGATGTATATGGGCACTCCCGCCCAGCGGAAGTTATCGATAAGCAGCTTGCCTGCTACATACGTTTCGGTATTAGATTCTGGATCCACCATCTCTTCCTGTCGGTATCCACGTACTTCCTCATCATTAACCGATCCTTTTCCGTACTGTCCGCGAACAAAGTATTCATGAACTTCTTCTCCTTTTATCGGTCGAAGGGCACGGAACACTCTTACCTTCTCAGAACGGATTTCGTCCGTTGTCAATTTGATCGGCGGCTCCATTGCAAGCAATGAAACCATCTGGAGCATGTGGTTTTGGACCATATCACGAAGAGCACCGCTTTTTTCATAATAACGGCCTCGTTCTTCCACGCCCAGCGTTTCACTTGAAGTCACCTGTATATTTGATATGTACTGGTTATTCCAAAGTGGTTCGAACATCGCATTTGCAAATCGGATAACCTCAATATTCTGGACCATTTCCTTGCCTAGATAATGGTCTATCCGGTAAATTTCATCTTCAGAAAATGCTTTCCGGATTTGTTTGTTCAATATTTTAGCTGACTCAAGATCATGTCCAAATGGTTTCTCAATGACTAGCCGTTTAAATCCATTCACATTCGTAAGCTTGTCTTCCTTTAAATGCTCTGCAATCGTACCAAAGAATTCCGGAGCCATTGCAAGATAGAAAATTCTATTACCATTGAGTCCATAGTGGCTGTCCATTTCTTCTGCAAGTTTTCCAAGTGCTAAATATGAACTTGAATCGGTAACATCATGAGAATGGTAATAAAATTTGGAGACAAATTCATCGATATTCGCCTCAGAGTCTCGGTTTTCTTTCACAGATTCTTTCACTTTAAGCTGGAATTCGTCATTTGTCAGGGAGCGTCTAGCCACGCCAATGACTGCGAAATTGTCTAGTTTTCCCTTTTTGAATAAATTATATAGGGAAGGGAAAAGTTTACGGTTCGCTAAATCACCCGTAGCTCCAAAGATCATAATTAAAGCTGTTGGTTTTTCGGTCTGTGCCACTATGTAGAACCTCTCTTTATGTGGATTTAATTAATATGTAGAAGAAACACTTTACAAGTATAAAATTTTATCGGTTTTGAGAACAATACGCAACTTTTAAAAACTGTTTTTAGTTTTCTACTTAGTGAACTTAACTATGCCTTTTGAGCCGGCTCTTTTCATAAACTTGCTTTATGCACGAACAAAGATAAAACGGGGTTGAAAACTTTTATGATTCTATTGCTTTCATGGTTCATGGATTCCCCTAAAAAAGGCCCCCCAATTAATGGATGATGAATTGGGCTTTTTGAAACATATAAGAACACTTGTGGTATATTGAAGGCAAAGAGAAATACTAGTGCTTGTACACTTTGCAGGCTTTTTATGAAAGGCGGTCTTGATTATGGATGTGTTTTTTCTTGGAACTGGGGCGGGTGTTCCAGCCAAGCTCAGGAATGTAACTTCAATTGCTTTGAAAATATTGGAGGAACGCGGAGCAGTATGGCTATTTGATTGTGGAGAAGCTACACAGCATCAAATTTTACATACAAGCATTAAGCCACGCAGGATTGAAAAAATCTTTGTCACTCATTTGCATGGTGACCATATCTACGGTCTGCCTGGACTGCTGTCAAGCAGATCATTCCAGGGCGGGGAAACACTGGTGACCGTCTACGGGCCCGAGGGGATTAAAGAATTCATAGAGGTCTCCCTTAAAATAAGTAAATCTTACTTGAAATATCCAATTGAAATCATTGAAGTCAAGGAAGGCATCATCTTTGAGGATGAACAATTTACGGTGGAGGCAAGGCTTCTTGAGCATGGAATCCCCTCATATGGATACAGGGTAGTCGAGAAAGACCGTCCTGGAACATTGCTTGCTGACAAACTTGCTGCTGCAGGTGTTAAACCTGGCCCAGCCTATAAAAAAATCAAGAATGGCGAAGAAGTCATTCTGCATGATGGCAGGGTGATCAACCCTGAAGAATACGTCGGACCTCCGCAAAAAGGAAGAATTGTTACAATTTTAGGTGACACAAGAGTTTGTGAAAATGCCATTTCCCTTTCCTTGGATGCAGATCTGTTAGTTCATGAAGCAACCTTTTCCGGAGAAGAAGAATCACTTGCTTTTGACTATTTTCATTCAACTACTCTGCAGGCAGCAGATACAGC
>DMSR01000305.1 GCA_003457145.1 Bacillus sp. (in: firmicutes) | reverse complement strand
AAAACATTTATTTATGTCCGGCTCTTCATTGCCTCAGCAACCCTGCTGTTATTTGAATTAAAGCGTTGTTTCAAATTCACATAAATGTCTTCAATCAAAAGTTCGATACCGATTGCTGTCAGCGAAAAAATGTTTGCGTAGTGCTTCTTGACTTCCCATTTCAATTCATGCTTGCCACAGATGCTGTATTTATTTACCTCTTCCATCTCTTTGCTAAGCAACGCGAGCTGAGCTTCTTTCTCTTGTTCAGGTAAAATCACAATCTCATCAATTTTTTCTATATATTCGAGTGAGCGATCTATCTTCTCATTTACCTCATCATGCGTCTTGCTGTCTACAAGATTATACTTAAGCTTGAACTTATTCAGATTTTTCGCGGATTCATATGTCGACCTAACGATTTCGTCCCTGGTCATATAGTCGGTTTCAAAGCTAAGCATATACTTCCATGACGGCTGAGTGATTGCCTTGCGATGGTCTTCAATGGTATTGCAGAATTTTTTGTATCCGTATTTTTCCGGATTTTCGAACGCAGGGCTAGCAGGATCAAGGAACGGAGCAAGCGGTGCGACAAAATACGATAACCTTTTATCTTCGCCGCAAGAAATGTGAATTTTTTCACAAAAATCGACATTATCAAGCGCACTCTGGTAATCCTGATGAGGGATGCCAACCATAAAGAATATATCAATCTTTTTGCAGCTATGCTTTAATGCAAACTGAAGTGTTTCAATTACTTTTGCATTTGTACAGTTAAACTTGCCATTAAAGCGGCGAATTTTTTCATCATGGGTTTCCAGGGTCAATTCAATGCTGTACTTAGGCACGACCTTTTCAATCTTGGTGAAAAATTCTTCATTAGCATATTGAAACAATTCAAAAACAAGCTCATTTTTAAGGGTGATTTTTCCCAAACGGTCAAAAAATTCGTCAACATATTCCCTTCCTGCCTGGCGGATATCATGAAGGATAAAGATTGGCGCCCTGCTGAATCGCTGGATGAACAAAATATCTTCTACTAGCTTCTCAGGTGACCGTTTTGCCAGCACTTTACGGTTGCAGTTGTCCTTGTAGGATTGTTTT
Source organism: Bacillus sp. (in: firmicutes) (assembly GCA_003457145.1). Lineage (GTDB taxonomy): Bacteria > Bacillota > Bacilli > Bacillales > Cytobacillaceae > Mesobacillus. The sequence continues at coordinate 10,121 of DMSR01000305.1, read as the reverse complement.
GAACCCCCGCAAATCAAACATCCCTGAGTACAGCCCTTTGCAGTCAAAATCGCTGTGTTTGGATATTGCAGCCAACCGTTATATGGAAGCGGATCGAGGAAATTCTTGTACTTAAATACTGACTTTATGGTATATCGATAACCTGGGATATCAAATTCATCCAGGCTGTCTGGAACATGGCTTAAAGGATTATAGACAGCCTTCCCTTCTTCCTTCCAAGTAAGGTTAGGGATTCCGCCAAGATGATGTGTACCATTCTTCAGACTGTTTATAAGCAGAAGCATCAGCTTTTCCGTGGAATCACCCCTCATGACGAAATCTATGAATGGATAATCAATCAGTTCTTTATGATAATAGGTTGCTGACAGTCCGCCAAAAACCATTGGTGTATCAGGATGCAGCTTCTTAACGATCTTCGCAAGTTCTATACTGCCATGAGCATGCGGCAGCCAATGTAAATCGATGCCAAATGCCCTCGTCTTAATTTTTTTCAATTTCTTTTCTACATCAAATTTTTCATCCATCAGCATACGATTTGCTATGTTGATGATTTTTACACGCAATCCATAACGCTCTAGGTATTCAGCTATACTTGTCAAACCAATGGGATACATTTCAAAAACAGGAGAGGACGGCACTACATCACTAATCGGGCCGGCGAGAAGCGCATTTTTACGGAAATCATAAACACTTGGGGCGTGAAGTAAAACTAAATCGTATTTCAAAGGTATCACCTCGAAGGATTTTTTTTCTCTATTAACCTACTTAAAAAAGGTAAGTGAATGATTACAGTTCTATAATAACTCCTTTAAAACTAGTCCTAACCTTTTAAAGGTAAATATTTTGTGAACGCCTGAACATAACGTTGCATGAAAACGGGTGGAACGCATATATATAAAGGTTTAGCTATTTATGAATTTTTTGTGCAGATAGAAAAACACTTCTTCAGGGGCAGTGTGTGATCGACGGCAGCGTGCCTGCTTATAAAGAAAAAAGGACTGCATAGTGTAGCAGTCCTTTAAATAATCATTTATCCTGTTTCACAATTAGAATTTCTTCTTCAACCCTGCCTAGCTTAAGCAAGTGAGAATCCAGACGCTTATGGATTGTGCTGAACTCTTTTATATTTTTTTCTTCTGCTTTTTCTAAAAGTTCCCGAAAGGCATTTTCAATTTTAGCAGTCTGCATTTCTTCCATCCGTTCGAGCGCATCTTTAATATCTGTTATATCAATCTGATTTGAAGTTACCCTATGCTCAATGCTATCCACTTTTTCAAGCCGTTCCAGTCTTTTTTCAATTCCTTCGGTTTTTATAGTTAAAGATTCAATTGAATTCTGGATACCTTTTAAAAGATCATATACTTCTGATATATTCACGTCCACTTTCATAGTTCATACTCCCCTTTTATATTGACTTAGGGTTATTTTATCATTATTAGTCATATTGATATGTTACAAAACTGAGAACAAACTGCTGATATGTTACATTTCCGCCATATTCGCTGAAGACCCTCATTCTAGGGTTGTATCCCTTAGTATTCTTTCAGCATTCCACCTTGAGAGGTTTAGAGAATTCCATGGTACATCAGAAAGTAATGCCTCTTCTTTCCTTTCCTGAAGAAGCACCTTAAGCCTTGGAATCTCAGGGTTGAGCCGATACAATTCCACCAATCCTGCCACTCCGTCATATGACAATGAATTTAAATAGTAGATATCAATTTTACCGGTTTCTTTGTATCGTTCCAAGTTCTGGTTCACTACAAATTCATCAAGCTGGAGGGTGTTAATCATCGTATAATAAATGATTGATGAAATGATATAGAATCGGACTAGCGACAGTCTCTCAAGCCAGATCCTGATCAGCGAATATCCAAGGACCACCATTAGAAAAATCATGAAGGAATGTGCAAGGACCCTGGCAAAGGTGAAGCCGTATGCCTCCTCATACATAAAAAGTCTTATAAATGCCGAATAAAGCATAATTCCGCTGAAGAATACAAGCAATGTCAACAAACCGCGAACCGATAACTTGACTGCCTTTGTACCCATTTCAACAAATGAAACAGTTGATGAGATAATCAGCAAATTTAACATCGTTACAAATAAAAGTTCGAAAAATCCCCTGCGTGCAAGCTCTGCATAAGTATATCCTCCTTGAAGTGTCATACTGAAGAAATATTTGAATTGGACAATCACAAACAGAAGATACACGATATTCAATAAAATGAGTACAGTCATGCTAACTATGCTGTCCCATGACACTTGTTTCCCCTTCTCGGCTGCTGGCTCAGAAATCACCCGTTTTTTCCGCAGAATCTGCAATAACCCGAATATCGCAAGTGTAAAAAAGAAGGTTGCTGCTATCCTTATAACTTCTTCTTCAATCCGTAATCCGGTTAGCCACATCGGGAATGTGGAAATTACCTGGCCAAAATGCTGGTCTGCAGAAATGAGGAGATTTATGATAACGAACAAAAGAGGTACTGAAATAGCTAGACCAATTAAAATTCTTTTTAAGACCGCGATGGTTTTTTCTTCAATTCCTTTGCTAGCTAATTTCGGCCCATACATCAAAAACCGTCCTACATAAACTGCAGCAGCACCTGTCGTTAGAAATAACTTCTGGACAAACCTCCATTTATGCCACTCGTTTTGCAGGGGATAAGTTACAAGCACAAGGTGTATGAGTACGAATAGCGGGATCACGAGGATATTTAAAATATATAGGGTCATATTTGAACTTAGCAGGAAGCTTGCTGCCAATAACCAAATAGAAGCAATCATTAACATTCCAAGTTTTTTGTTAGTAAAATCAAAAGACCGGAACCGCCAGAAAAATACACCATAAAAACAAGTGATAAATAGAAGATACGACAATCCAATTTTCCCGTGCAGAAAAGATTTTTCCGCAACAATCCCAAGCGCTAAACAGATCAGGAAAAACGTCCAATCCTGTCTTTTCATTTTAAATTCCATGGATGCACCACTCCTTAAATTTTTATACATAGTTTTACTATGTATATATGTAAAAAAATACAGTTTTGTGGAATGTTTTCTTCCTTAGTTACTTTATTACTCCCTATACAAAGAATTACTAGGTATACTAGCAAAAAAAATTCAAACCGAGGCTCTTCTTCCCCATCTGTAACCTGCCCAGCAAATCGGATACAGAAGAGCGGTGAACAGAATGCATAGTCCAATGAAGGAATGGCTAAGTAAAGGCTGAAACCAGTCATGCGGAATGATATTGAACAGTGTAAGATTCATTAAAATGATATTTGGCAAAATGGATAGAACAAATGTCTTTTTTAACAGGCTTCTGCCCTTATGGCCAAACCCTTTACCGATTTCATATCCGAGCAACGCCCAGAACACTAGATATAACAAGATAATCACAGCAGGTATGGAGGTGAGACTGTTCCAAATGACACTAACCCATGGAAAATCAAAAAGATTGTGGATTAAGGTAAGCAAGGACCCGCCAGTAAAAAACACAAGATTCGCCATAATGAACAGCCATTGTGTCTTTCTTGGAGTCAAAGACCATTCTTCATGCCAGCTAGCGGCAATTTCTTCCGGGCTTCCTAACCTGCCATACAGCTCTGCCATAATATCTTCTTTTCCTTCGTTCCTGTCCGAGAGTTCCTCCAGCATTTCGGTGATGTGGGTCTCATATTCAGTTAGGATTTGATCTTTTTCAGGGTGGCGGCCTAAATGCACATCAAGCTGATTGAGGAACTCTGACTTATATTGGGTCATTACCAGATCTCCTAATCACCTTGTTCATTACGCTCACAAATTGCTGCCACTCTTTTGTCTTCTCTAATAGCACAGCTCTGCCTGCATCCGTAATCTGATAATATTTTCGCGCCGGGCCTTTTTGTTGGTCTTGCCAGTAGAATTCGATGTATTCTTGTTTTTCAAGTTTATGAAGAGCTGGATACAATGTGCCTTCCTTAACTTGCAAGCTGTGGTCACTGCGTTTATCAAGCTCTTTGACAAGTTCGTAGCCATACATATCCCGTTCGTTCAAAAGCTGAAGCAGTACAAGTGAAGTACTGCCTTTCAAAAGTTCTCGATTAAACATTTTTTCACCTACCTAGAATTAAAAGGTATTATATATGAAATGATAATATATTTGGGATATTTATGCAACTGAAAACCCAAATTGGCATTTATGTGATTGCTATCTCCTAGAGGTTGAACCTATACTTACTAATATTTTTTTTAAAAAACGAACCTCTCTAATTGCTTCCAGACGTTGCTTTCAAGCCTATAATCCCAATTAAGATGAATGCGACAAACATAATCCTTAAAAAGTTTCTCGGTTCACCAAACAAGATCATGCCCAAAATAACTGCTCCTAAAGCTCCAATTCCTGTCCAGATCGCATATGCCGAGCCAATTGGAAGTGTTTTAACCGCCAGTGATAGAAAATAAAAGCTAATAGCCATTCCCACAACTGTAACAATTGAAGGATAAAGCTTTGTGAATCCCTCCGTATACTTTAAACCAATAGCCCACACAACTTCGAAAATTCCTGCAATGACTAAAAAAACCCATGCCATGTTTTTAATTTCCTCCTTTTCATTAAAAAACCCGGGGATATCATTAGATATCTCCCGGGTTTTTATCCCTCCGTGTACACAGATGTTTCTGTGCGCCCTCTCTTGGACCAGGCCAGCAAGCTGCGGAACCCTAGAGGACTTTTCATAATTGGAATAGTAACATAATTAAAATGGGCAGTCAAAGCGGTAAGTTGCTTTCTTAATCAGAAGCCAGAAAAGTTAATTGCCTGACCTTGTTCAATATATCCTCATACTCCCCTGAAGGCAGGGGGGGAGAATATAAATATCCCTGGACTTCGAGACAGCCAAGCGATTTCAGCAAGGTGAGCTGCGATTCTGTCTCTACACCTTCTGCAATTACTTTCAGCTTCAAATTATTTGCCATTGAGACGATTGTTGAGATGATTTCCCGATTTTCCTGCGAATGTGATATAAAGCTTTGATCAATTTTCAACCGGTCGACGGAAAGCTTACTTAAATAGCTCAATGAACTATATCCTGTCCCAAAGTCATCGATACTTACTTCAATTCCAATTTTCCTTAAAGCCTGCAATTGAGCATTTATACTGTCTTCCTTTTTAATCATAATACTCTCAGTCACTTCAATTTCAATCAGTTCTCCATACAAATTGTACTCCTTAAGCGTTTGTTCCATAAATTTAACGAAATCTTCCTGATAAAAATGGATAATTGATATATTAATAGATGTGCGGGGCACGTCAATTCCTAGGTTTTGCCACTTTAAAAGCTGTTCAAACACCTGTCGAATGATCAATCTTTCAAGGGGAACAATTAAATTTGCTTCTTCAGCTATAGGAATAAAGACACCTGGCGGGACCATCCCATGCAGTGGATGTTCCCATCTTGCCAATGCTTCTGCTCCCGTTATTTCATTTGTCGAGGTGTTATATTTTGGCTGATAAAACACGGTCAGGACGTTAGTATTGATTGCATTCCTCAGATCGTTCTCAAGTTCGAATTTGTTCAGACTTTGGTCAACCATGCTTTGATTAAAGAACAAATAATGATTTGCTCCGTTTTCCTTCGCCCTGTACATCGCCATATCTGCATACTTCAATAACAATTCAAGGTCATTTGTGTCATTAGGAAAACTCGAAATCCCAATACTTGCTGTTATGAGGAATTCCATTCCCTCTGCATGGATTGGTGACTGAAAGGCTTTTACAATATCTCTTGCAATGGTTTCCGGCTGACATTTTTCTGAGGCAAGAATCGCAAATTCATCGCCGCCTATTCTTGCGACCATACAGTTTTCTGTCACGACATCAGTTAGTTTCTCCCCTATAAGTTTTAATACTTTATCTCCAAAAGAATGCCCAAAGGTATCATTGATTCTTTTAAATCGATCAAAATCAAGGTAAATCAAAGAAAAGCTGCGATTACGGTTAAAAAAGCCTGTCATCGCTTTTTCTAAATTTCGCCTATTAGGCAAATTAGTAAGTTCGTCATGATAGGCCAGGAATTCAATCAGCTTCTCCGCTTTCTTCTTTTCTGTAATATCTCTGACAATACCAAAAACACCAACGGTATTATTTTTGACGATAATTCTTACAGCAGTGATCCTAACATCCGCTGATGTCTGGTCTGCTCTCATAATCGAAGTTTCAATCACATTTGTTTCACCGCTTAGGACGCTTATAAAATATTTCCTGATTTTCATCTCTATTCCGATATCGCCGATCAATTGATTGAAATGGAGACCAACTAGCTCATTTGCGGTGTATCCTGTCAACTCCTCAGCCTGTTTATTGATATGAAGGATATTCCCTTCTAAATCCACCCTGAAAACAGCATCTGGATTATGACTGAACAAGGATAAATGGGATTGGACATTTTTCATGATCAATCTTTCCCCAAACAAGTCCGGAACGAGCATGAACACTAGATTTGCAATCGCCATAAAAATAAAAGGAGCAAGATAAACATGTTCAAGTGGACCATCCATCGGTATAACCATGGATGTTAACACCATATAAGGAATGCCTGCCAGGGCTATGCCACCAAAAACACAACCAACATATATCCACTTTTTTACGAAATCGTAAATATCTTCGTTCGTTATTTGCATTAGAAATCTTAACAAGGAAAAGGAAGTACCTAAAATTACGATGTAAGAAAAAACAAATAACAATGGCTGAACATCCACTGTATCTTTAAATATAATAGAAAAACCAGCATAATCAGCCGCCATGATACTGCTGCCAATTAAAACGCTGGTAAACACATACTGCGATGTATTGGCTATATCCATCTGAGCCATATTTAAGGCTGCATAAGAACCGACCGCACAAATGATAAAAAATAAAATAAAGTAAACAACATAATTGCTTGTCGAAAAGGGCACACCCGCAGAGATAATCACAAATAAGTGAGTCAGCCAAAATGTCAGGGCCAATATTAATGAATATAAAATCAGGCTGCGCCTTTTATGCTCGACTTTCTTTTTGACCTGCCGGCTGAATTCTATCGCCATTATTGATGAAATGATTGAAAATACGATTGTCAATGCGACATTATTAAAATCGAATATATAAATACGGGGAATATCCATCCTGCCCCTCGTTTCTATCATTATTTTCAACAGAGCCTATTCATTTTTATTATACTTTACTCAATAGCAGGAGTTGATTGTTTTAAGAAAATTTCCCATAACAGCAGTGTACAAAACAGTAATAACTTTGATATGTTTATTTATTAATATAATATTGAATCTATTAAAATTATTACAAGTGAATAATTCAGAATATTATATTTATAGGCTTTTAAGGTTCCAGTTCCCTTATTGATTTAATACACTATTAATAGGATAGGTAAAAAGAATCATTTATCCTCCTCTAATATCCCCGCAACTTTTATGCCCTCCTATCCTAGAAAGGGGGAGCTCCTATGCATTCCAACCGGCCGTTAATTGAATTTTTTCAAATACATTTTGACCTTTCGATCCTTTTATCGAGTACTGTATCTGCCATAATAGTAGTTTTGATTGTTGCGGTAGCTACGCGTCACGTAACCGCTGGAATACCTGGCCCTTTCCAGAATTTTATGGAATGGGTAATTGAAATCGTCGAGAATATTATGATGAATACTTTAGGTAAAAAAGAAAATCTTTTCATATTATCGACTGGTGTTTCATTGCTGTTATATTTGTTCATCGCCAATATTTTAGGTGTCCCGTTTTCTTTTATGACAGGCGGAGAAAATTTTGTTAACTGGTGGAAGTCTCCTACAGCCGATGCTCACGTCACGATCACGCTGGCAATCATGATGGTTGCCTATACTCATTTTATCGACATAAGGCTGCATGGTTTTAAGAGCTATTTAGTAAGTTATTTCAAGCCTTTCACAGTGATGCTGCCAATCAACCTGTTAGAGCAGTTTTGTACCCCTTTGACTTTGGGGTTGAGACTATTCGGCAATATTTATGCAGGAGAAGTAATCCTCGCCATTCTAGCTGGTTCCCTCGCCAATGGTATGGGTTCCGCCGCACTGGCTGCGCTGCCCATGATGGTTTGGCAGGGGTACTGCATTGTCATTGGTGGCATTCAGTCCTATATTTTCGTCACATTGACAATGGTCTATATTTCTCAGAGAGTTAATGGGTTACATTGAAGGAGTTGAGAAACAATGGGAGACTTTGAGATATTTGGGATACCTGTTTCGTTAGGAACAATGGTCTATCAGGCAGTGTTATTCACAATACTAGTATTTTTATTGAAGCGGTTTTTCTTTACAAAATTGGTCAATGCCATGGAGAAAAGACAGCAAACAATTGATAATCAGCTGCAGATTGCTGAAAAAACCCGAATGGATGCAGAAAGACTGCTATATGACCAGCAGGCCGCAGCTGCGAAAGCCAGACTTGAGGCAAAAGAACTTATGCTTAAAACTCAGCAGCAGGCAGATGCCATTTTACAGGATGCCAGAAAAGATGCCAACAAGATTCGCTCTCAGGCTCGTGAGGATTTAAAATCGAGAAGGAGCGTGTCTCAAAAATGAAAAAAACATTTGTTAAAAACCATGATAAAGTTTCAGAAAAACTAGAACTGACAAATGAAACAAAGTGGTTCTATATCCATTATTATAAAGGCAGCTTTCAAAAGGCTACTTATATTTTAAAGAGTGATCCGGTTGCAGCGCTTGAATCGCTCGAAAAGTTTTTTATTGAATATAATGTATCGGAAAATATCAGAAAGGATGTGAATAAATATCTGAAGGCAAATCAAGACCATAGCTCTAGCTGGCAGGACTTTACAAACTTCCTGGTCCAGATGCTCAGTTTAAACATTATGGTTGGCATCACCTTTGCCTTCGCAATCTTCGGTGGCTTTAAGCTTGGGACATCTCTTGACAATACTATGGATATTTTTCCTTTATTTACAATTACAGGTGTGCTTGGCGGCATGGGCATTGGAGGGACTGCAAGCTACCTTTTGATATATAAGCACATGGGAACCAGAAAAAATATTGAAAAACAAAAAAAGACAATTAATAAGACTGAGGTCAAGGCCTGGCCTATTATCGAGGTAACGATCGAAGAGGTACGAAAGGCAATTCGTTCCTTTTCCGAACAATTGCCAAAGGGAGTTTACCGGACCATACTTGTCAAAGACGATAACAGCATTGATTTTGAACAGCTTGCATCCACGTTAAAAGGGATTCCATCACGCAATTTTTATATGTCAAAAGAAACATATGATATTTTTGAAGAGGAGGACAAAGAGATCCCTAGAGTGCTCGATAAAGTCCAAAAAGCTGTTGACAGCTATGTAAAGGAACATAAGCAATATCCAATGCTTCAATACGACCCCCTTAACAGGGTCAATTATTACCAGCTCATGCAGGCACATTGCCTCGATTTCCAGCCTGAAATCGAACTTTATATAACCAATTACGATGGACTGGTAACACATATTAAGCCAAAGAAAAAGAGCAATGAACAGTAAAAGCAGGTCCTATAAAACGGGGCCTGTTTTTTACGAGTTTAGCTTAATGGAACCGCCTATGATTCACACTGTCACTACTTCGTCTGCTGGAAAATTATATCGACATCCAGCATCTCCCTGTTTCGCCTGATATTTATCTGGGGATTGAAAGCTAATACTTCGATTGGAGTGATGGAAATTGATTTATCTTTTACTTGTACTAAAATTGGTGATCGGACTTGCTTCCCTTGTTATTGTCACCAGGTTTCTGGGAAAGAAAGAAATGTCCCAGGTGACCCCGTTTGATTTTGTTTATGCGCTCGTGTTAGGGGGACTGATGGAAGAGAATCTCTTTTCTAAATCCCCCTCTTCCATTTTTGAAATGGTCTTTGGTATAGCCGTCTGGGCGATATTAATATTCATTGTCGAGAAAACCACTCAAAAGTCAGACAAACTTAGGCCAATATTAAAAGGTAAAGCAGAGTATCTTATCGAAGATGGAAAAATTATCATTGATAATCTAGAAAAAGCCAAACTGGAAATGGAGCAGTTACGATCACTTCTAAGACTTAAAGGCATCTTTTCAACGAATGATGTAAAGGATGTCATC
>DMSR01000190.1 GCA_003457145.1 Bacillus sp. (in: firmicutes) | reverse complement strand
CTGGAACTGAAGGATCATGTTTTTTTATGGAATCGTTAATTTCTTTTTCCTTCCACTCACCAATAATATCACCAGGACAGACCATGTTTGCAGTAATTCCATACTCTGCTTCTTCAAGCGCAATACTTTTTGTCAAGGAAGCCAATCCTGATTTAGCTGCAGCGAATGCTGACCTATAGATCCACCCAGGTGCTGATTCCACACGGTCGAATCCAATCGTAATTATTCTCCCCCATTTCCGTTCACGCATCGTGGGAATAAGTAAACTTGATAAATAGAAAACTGCATTCAGGTTTCCATTGATTAAATAATTCCATTCATTATTATCATAATCAGCCATCTTTTTTCTTTCAGAAATATAAGGACCGGCATTATGTATAATGATATCTNNGAAACGAGGAACTTGCAATCCTCGTACACGCTAATATCAGCTTTGATGCATATATTCTTTGTTCCAAACTTGGATGTAAGATCAATCGCTAAATTCTCTGCTTCCTTTTTACTGCTCCGATAATTAATGACCAAGTCTATTCCTTCGGCAGCAAGCTGGAATGCTGTGTGCCTCCCAATACCGGTTGCGCTGCCAGTGATCAATGCCGTTTTATTTTTCACAAACTGTCCCTCATTTTAAATTAGATTCACCTTACCACTATACTAAAAAGAAGCAGGAGAATTTGCAACTTTTAGCCATTCCATACCATTTGGTTCATAATGCATTTTAACAGCTGGGCATTGACTTGCATATGATATCACTAACGAAGATTGAAGATGCCACTGCAGAAGGGCGGGATAATATTGTTTCCATGGAATTTATCGCCATTTGACCCCAAGATTCAAAAAAAGTTTATGGAAATGAAGCCGGACGACATAGAAAAATATGTACAGCAAATGATGGGCAGCATGCTTCAGCCAAGCATGAAGGGAATGCTCAAACCAGAGGAATGGTTAAAAGGAATGGAGGAGGAAACAAAAAATCCTTCTTCATCCCTCAACGGGTTTAAAGCGGATATTTTCGAGACGCATGATTTCGTTTTCATCAGACTGCCGCTCAAAGATGAAAACTGGCTAAAACAAATGAAATTATTTTATACTTCCAATCAAGTTATCATAGAGCATATCCCAGAGCTTTCAGACAAACATACATTGTCTCTACCTGCCGCTGTAAAAAGAAAAGGAGCCGTAGCCAGTCACAAAGATGACGTGCTTGAAATTAAATTACCCAAGAATCAGGATGTACAATATTCAGAAATTGATTTTACTTGAGTAAAGCTATTCTCATGTAACAAAAAGAACAGCCTGTGCGAAAGGCTGTTTCCTCATTTTATTAACCTATGAACATTTGACTTCCGTAGTTAACACTCCCTTAGAATGTTAGGGCAACAATGTTTAGGAAAAAAACCTAAAGAGAAGAAGCGGTCCTCACCGCTTCTCCTGTCAGTGTCCGCTGTTTTCCTCTTCATCCATATCATGTGTGCTGGAATTGGTTTCTCCTTCCGGTTCACTTGGCTTTCCTATAATAAATTCCTTTTTAGGCATATAGTGCATACTTCTGGCAGTTACATGTGCAACAACGTAGTAAGTTCCATCTTCTTTAAAGGCTTTGGTTAATTTATAGATACCATTTTCACTATGATCTATAACTATTTTTTCATGTTCCTCATCATTTGCCCGCCATATTTCAAACTTTACTTCATCCGCATCTTTCACTTGTTCAGTGCCATAAGTGACTTTCGCTTCCATTGAAATATCTTCGTTAACCTCTCCCTTTTCAGGGTTGATTGTCAATTGTACATCGAGAAACTGAGGTTCCTCTTCTACTTCCTGAGAACAAGCGATCGTTAAAAAGCCTGAAAATATAACCATGATTGATAATAAGAATTTTTTCATAATTTTTGACCCCTTAATATAAATAATCCAATAAAAAGTACTATTCAAATTGTGAAAAAGGTGAAAATAAAGATATACCAGCTTAGAGTTGAACATCTGGAAAGTATAACTTAACAATTGTCCCTTTCCCCATCTTACTTATTATTTCCATTTTACCATTATGCAACTTTACTAATTTGTTTACAATGGCTAGGCCTAAGCCTGTACCTCCATCCGCTCGGGACCTTGCCTTGTTCACCCTGTAAAAACGCTCAGTAATCTTTTTGATATCCTCTTCAGGAATACCAATACCTGAATCTTCAATTTGGACTAAACTGCCATATGCATGCTTAATGAGCTTGATGGAAATCACACCTTGGTTTTCGGTATACTGTATAGCATTATCAATGATATTTTGAAATATCTGCTCAAGCCTGCCTTCATCCCCGTTAATGATAATGTCAGGGTCCAGGTCAAGGTTTAAATTAATATTTTTTTCATGCATGGCCGGTCCATATTTTACAATGAAATCCTCAATTAACTGTGCAAGTGGGAACGGTCTTTTGATCAGCTTAATTTCTTCAGCATCCAATCGTGACAGATCAAGCAAATCAGCAACTATTTTAACCATTCTGCCTGATTCCCTGTTGATCAGTTTTAAATACTTTCCCTGTTCTTCAGGATTTTTAATCATTCCTGCTTCAAGAGCTTCTCCATAACCTTTTATATAGCTGATAGGCGTACGCAATTCATGAGAAACATCAGCAAGAAATTCCCGCTTCTTTTCATCCTCTTTCTGAATCGATTCTGACATATGATTAAAGGCAGTCGCCAATTGGCCAATTTCATCATTGGACTGAATTCCTACTCTTACAGAATAGTCTCCTTTTGAAACCTTTTCTGCTGCTTCCTTCATAGCATATAGGGGCCTTGTAAGACGGTGGAGCATCTTAAAACCTAGAAAAGCGGCTATTATGATGAATGCCACGCCTCCAGCTAACCAAAGAAAGGAGAAATCAACGGTAAGTTCTGAAATTTTTGCAAGAGGTACATATAGATAAATGATTCCTTCAAGCCTGTTGTTATCCAATAATGGGATAGCTGCCGAAAGGATTTTCCTGTCAAATCTCTCTTCATAGCCTGCTTTCAATACAGGTTCTCCATTAAGCAGCTGATTGCGCTCAGCCTCACCTATCAAAGTTTCGTAATCAATGGCATAAGGAAGGCAAGCGCTTAATTCCTTGGGATTACTGACGAGAAAAACTTCAGACTCGGATTTATCATTATACCATTCAACCCTTTTCTTTAACTCTATTGTTAAAGGACCGCCTGAATAATCGCTGGCTAGGCGACTTCCTTCTTCAATTAGCGATTTCTCGACAATATCGACATATAGCTTTTCATAAAATATAAAGGATAATAAAAACGAATAAAAAATTGTCACCAAAATGGTGCCTATAATTGTCAGCCACAGCTTTTTAAACAGACTATCAGAAAAAGAGGTCATGTTGCCGGCACCTCGAATTTATAGCCGACACCCCAAATCGTTTGAATATAGTCACCTGTACCAAGTTTCATCCGGAGAGTCTTTATATGGGTGTCTACAGTTCTTAAGCTTCCATGGTAATCCATTCCCCACACAAATTCCAGCAGCTGTTCCCGGCTTAAAGCTTGGGCATTGTGCTGAACCAGGAATAAAAGGAGTTCAAACTCTTTAAGTGTTAACGGTACAGTCTCCCCTTCAACACTGACTCTTCTGCCCTTTTTATCTAATGTGATTTTTCCTAATTTCAATGTTTCTTCGTCGTTTTTAACAAGTGCTGTTCTCCTTAAGACTGCATGAATCCTTGCTACGAGTTCGCCAGGACTGAAAGGTTTTACGATGTAATCATCCCCGCCAAGCTGCAAACCTCTTACCTTGTCCCACTCTTCACCCTTTGCAGACAAAAATATGATCGGAATTTGCGAACAGGTTCTTATATTCGTGCAGATTGCATATCCATCTTCATACGGCATCATTATATCAAGAATGACAAGATCAAAATTCTGTTCCTGCATCTGCTTGTAAGCTTCAGTTCCACTAGATGCATGGGTACAGAGAAAACCTGAATTCTCCAGGTACATTTGCACAAGATTCCGCATATCTTCTTCATCGTCAATTATGAGTACATTTATGGGATTCACAGTTAACTCTCCCTTGTGACTATTTGAAACGGCCCTTTACCAACGTTCACCGTTTTTTCGATTAGTAAGCTGTCAGGATTTACTATATATAAATCATTACTATCATATCCTGCGATAATTAGCTTATTTTGAAAAAGCTCGATTTCAAAAGGATTAGCACCAACTTTAATGGCACCTTTTTTTTCTCCATGCCGATTCAGTTTGTATAACATATTAGAACCGTGGCTTAGCACAAAAATATGATTGTCATACTTTACAAAATTAACTGGCATTACAGGGGCTGAAATTTCTTTTTTTAGTTCGCCAGTTTCGCTGTCATATACATGAATTCTTTCCTCGGCCTTCGAACCTACACCATGGCCGCCAATCCATAACTCCCCTTTTTGCTGACTTAGCAGAGCTCCGGCTGCAGCGGAATGAATCTGGAATCCAGGCAGATTTTCTTTAGTATTCAAATCAATGATACTTAATGTTTTATGATTAAAACTGATGGCATATAGACGTCGCTCGCTCTCAGCCTCAAGTAACGTTAAAGGCTCCCTCTCCGACTTGACCTCTTTTATTTCTTTACCATCCAGGGAGAAAAATCGAATGCTATCCCTTTCCTGGTCAGCAAGTGCAATTTCATTACCTTCCAGAATCAATAAAGCATTGACAATACCTTTCCCAGTCTCCCAGGAACCGATTTTTCCCCCTTTGCTCAATGAGTACAAATCAGTTGTCTCAATGGTTTTTCCATAGAGCAGTATGGTATCATCGTCAGGAAAAATAATTCCACCTGTATACGGACGATTCACATCCCAATCTTCAAGCTTCTTCTGTTGATCCATATCATAAAATGAAATTGTCATATCCTTAATATTCACAGTCGAGATTATAGAAGAGTTTTTTGGTAACGGCTCAAATGTCTCATGTGAGCAAGCTGAAATGAGGAACACAAAGACCACAAAACCAACCAGGTATGTCCGCTTCATAAATATTACTCCTTTTTTTACTAGTATCTCTCACTTAGTATAACTTTAAATTGTGAGAAATCTATGAAATAAAGTCAGTTTGTTAGGATGAATTAAAGGACTAAAAATCTACTTTTCTGACCAAGAACAAAAAGCGCAAGCGCCTCGTTCAGCCCGGACAAGCGCTGGAGGGCCGACCGGTGAAGTCGTTCTTTGACTTCATTGGGCGGACCGAAGCGACTCGAGGGGCTAGGCG
>DMSR01000334.1 GCA_003457145.1 Bacillus sp. (in: firmicutes) | reverse complement strand
GGCGGGTACCTATGCACCTACACTTGGAGTGCTTGGAGCAGTTGTCGGGCTGATTGCAGCCCTTAGTCATATGGATAATACGGATGAGCTTGGAAGGGCTATCAGTGCCGCGTTCGTTGCGACACTGCTCGGGATTTTCACCGGATATGTTCTATGGCATCCATTCGCCAATAAATTGAAACGTAAATCAAAGCAAGAAGCGAAAGTGAAGTATATGATGATTGAAGGAATCTTATCCATCCTTGAAGGAGAAGCGCCAAGAGTAATTGAGCAAAAGCTGGCTTCTTATCTGCCGGCAGGCGAACGAAGACGAATCCTTGAAGAAAGCAGCGTGACGAAGGATGAGTAGGCGAAGAAAGAAGAAGGAGCATCATGAGGAACACATGGATGAATCATGGCTGATTCCTTATGCCGATTTGCTCACGCTGCTGCTGGCGTTGTTTATCGTCTTATTCGCGATGAGTTCGGTTGATGCCGTTAAATTCCAGCAGATGTCAAAAGCGTTTAATGATGTCTTTACTGGGGGAACGGGTGTATTTGATTTTCAAAGCCCACTGCCTGAAGGGCAGATGGAATCCCCGGATGAGCGAAAAGAAGACGTCGAGAAACATGACGAAGTAGATGGTGCAAAGGATTTCGAAGAACTTCTTGCTGTACAAAACAAGGTGAATTCATATATTGAGGAAAAGAAACTAAAAGATAAGCTGGAAACTTCTTTGACTGATGAGGGGCTGCTCGTATCAATCAGGGATAATGTTCTGTTTGAATCAGGAAGGGCGGAAGTCCGAACCGAGGATCTTAACATAGCCAATGAGATTGCCAATTTACTGATTATGGATCCACCGAGGAATATTATTATCAGCGGCCATACCGATAATGTTCCAATCAGGACGGCAAGGTATGAATCAAACTGGGAATTGAGTGTCATGCGGGCTGTCGAGTTCATGAAGATCATCCTGAAAAATCAACAGCTTGATCCGCGCTGGTTCAGTGCCAAGGGATTTGGCGAGTTCCAGCCAGTGGCTTCGAATGACTCTGCAGAAGGAAAAGCCAAAAACCGCCGGGTGGAGATTCTAATATTGCCACGCACGGGAAACGACCCTGAATAAAGAAACAGATTAGAAAATCGCCACCTTTATGGTCGCGATTTTTTTGCTGCTGAAAAATATTTAGATCTAACGGTATTTTCATAATTTTGGATATTTGGTATGATTTATAAATCTTACGTTTAGGGGTAGCCACTATGGATAAGCTTAAAAACTATTATCAGCAATTCCACCCAATTGTATGGGTGCTGCTAAGCGGTACTGTACTTGCGAGAGGTTCTGCATTCGCAACCTTGCCATTCCTGGCAATTTATCTTTCCAGGAATCTTGATCTGCATCCCGTGCTGATTGGAATCACCATTGGAATCAGCCCTTTATCAGGGGTGATTGGCGGATTCTTAGGCGGCCATTTCTCTGATCGGTTTGGACGGAAGCCAGTAATGATAGGCTCTTTGCTGATGATGTCGCTTGTTTACTTTGGATTTACAGCGGCAGAAACGCCTGGCTGGTTCATCCTATTGAATGCCTTGAATGGCTTGAGCGGATCATTTTTTGAACCGACTGGGCAGGCTCTGATTGCTGACCTCACCGAAAAAAGCAAAAGAATGCGAGCATTCTCTTTAAGGTATACAGCAATCAATATTGGTGCCTCTGTCGGACCGCTTCTCGGAGCTTATCTGGCGGTTGTCTCAGCAAAATCGGCGTTCATGGTCACGGGGACGATGTATTTTATTTATGTGTTGATCCTGGCGATGATGATGAAGAAGTATAATCTCGGAAATCCAGTCAGCGGGGGAGTCTCAAAGGTTACGATTGCTAGTTCTTTGAAAATTATCGGAAAAGATAAGGCGTTAAGATACTTGGTGCTCGGAAGCATCATTATCAATCTCGGATA
The DNA here is from genome assembly GCA_003457145.1 of Bacillus sp. (in: firmicutes). GTDB lineage: Bacteria > Bacillota > Bacilli > Bacillales > Cytobacillaceae > Mesobacillus. The sequence goes on along the minus strand of DMSR01000334.1, from coordinate 5,111 downwards.
CTCGCAGATGGAATCCAATGTACCACAGTATTTAGAGTCCTCTGTTGCAAATGGTGTATTTGTTTATTCAGTGATGCTTTCGATAAATGCGTTAATGGTAGTAATCTTTCAAATGCCCATAAGTCATTTTGCCGAACGGTTCAAAACGATGCAGGTAATGATGGCTGGGGCAGTATTCCTATCTGCAGGAATGATTATATTTGGATTTGTCACCGGGTGGTATACAGGAATATTGGCCATTTTATTGGTAACGGTTGGAGAAATATTGATTTTTCCTTCAAGCAGTTATCTGGTCGATCAATTGGCGACAGATGAATTAAGGGGGACTTATTATGGAGCAGCCCAATTTCGGAGGATCGGCCATTTTATTGGGCCAATCGCGGGCGGCTTCTTATTGAAGGAGGCAGGTGGCACAGTTTTATTCTCGGTGATAGCCGTAACTGTGCTGGGAAGTATCTTATTCTTCATACAAGGGAATAAAGTTTTTGTGAAATTATCAGCAGCGGTTGGAAAATAGTCATCAAAAAGAGCAGGGTTCCTCGGAATCCTGCTCTTTTTGATGGGTGAAAGAGCAATCGTCAAGCATAGTAAAATATATTATTCAAAATATATGGATTAAGCTAAGGGTATTTCAACCGACTAATACCGGTTAAAGCTTCATTTCCACCAATAATAGTAAATATGGAAAAACATTAATCTACTCAGTTTCCTGTTCAACAGTATCTGGCTGGCACATTTTATCAACAGTGAAGCCAATGACTAGCATCATGGCAATAGGGATGGAGTAGTTTAAAATATGAACGAATGTCATGTTCATTTCCTCCTAATGAGTTTTTAAGTTATACATACTAATTACATTATATTCCTATTGTCACTAAATAGACACATTATTCATGAAAGATTTTAGAAAATTCTATTATATCTGCCTCCTGTCTTCGAATATTTTATCAGGGTGCAAGAAGCCGGCTAAATATATGGATATTATGCATTCCGCAAGTGGAAGGCTGTTCATTAGCGAAAAAAATGGCCTTGTCTAAATTAAGTGAGGATTTAATAGAATGTGAGAATAATATAGGCTGCTCTTACTTCAATATAAATTGAAGTACTCCAAGCTGTGACTTTACTATTTTCTCTCTACCTATTTATTTCATCATAAAGAACATTTTTGTTCTTTAAAAAAATAAAGAAAGTGAGAAAATAGAAGAATGTTCTTGAATAAGAACGATTTTAGTTCTTTTTCAAGAAAATTAGCCGTATTTTGGACTTTTTCAATCATGGTGCGAATGAACTATACTCTAAGTGAATATACATAGAACAGTTCCGAGCAGTTGATATTCCAGGAGGGGAAAGTTAATGTACCGAAAAAATTGCGATCGTTGTAATCGTCCTTCATATAGCAGCAGTGAAATTGGAGAGTGGCTCTGTCCTATTTGTGGACATGATTTAACAAAGAATCCGTTTTTCAATGCTGTAACCATGGAAAAAGTAGCAGTTTTAAAACCCTGGAAAAACAATGCCTATAAGAAAGAATTATCACCTCATGAACCAACTTCAAATTTATGGGGGTGAAGCTTGAGAAAAGTATTCACCAATTTATTTGATAAAATGACAAATTTTCTCTATTTATAGTTTAAATTTCTGAAAATTCTTTAAGATTACAGCCGAATTTGTAATCTTTTGGTATAAAAAGATTAAACTCCCTAATATGTCCCCGACAAATAATTACAGTATAAACAAAAAGAACCAGATACAATGATTTTGGGAGTAAGATATAAGACAATATACACAGAAAAAGGCAAACCAGTTGAAAAATTGGGACGCAAAGTCACGGATCTAAGGTGCAATATACTATGATGGCCGGGCTGCCTGGAATACATGAAGTATTTTGGGGGGAAAAAGTTGATTAAAGAGAAAGCAATTTTGGAAGAACTGGATACTGAATGGATGCAGCTTATTTTGGAAGCACTTGAATTAGGACTGAAAAAAGAAGAAATCAGGGAGTTTTTAACGAACCATAATTGCTAGTGATTAAATGGAATAAATAGTACATAAAAAATTCAGCTTCGCCTGGCAGCTCTTCGTAAGAGCTGCTATTTTTTTGTCTTTTAAGAATCATCGAGTCACAGTGACATCACCTAAATAAAAAAGGACAGCTTAGCTGCCCCCTTAAGGTTATTTATTATGAATTCTCCACTTATTGAATTCGAGGAATTCGCGGAACTGGTCTTTTGAGATTCCTGAGTCCATCGCCTCTTTGACGAGGTTTACCCAATCTGAATCCATATTTTCCTTATCTGGCTGCTCATGGATTAAATGATCAACTGGAATATTAAGAACCGCGGCTATTTTCTCTAAAAACTGGATAGAAGGATTCGTTTGAAGGTTGCGCTCCAGAGAACTTAAATAGGACTTGGCTACACCGGCTTGTTCTGCAAGCTCGGATAACGACATTTTCTTTTCTTGTCTAAGCTTCTTTACTCGTTCACCGATCACAGATATTCACACACCTTATCTATTTATATTTCCATCATAACAAATTAACCATGATAGTTCCATATTAAGAACAGCTGATAAAATTATTATAGCTCATCCCGATAATAATTAGGTAATTTCATGGTAGTTTTACAGGATATTTTAGTTGGGAAAATTGATGAGCACTCAAAAACTATATATCGGCAGCCTTGCATATCATTTTAGTGTTATTCATACGATAGTCTAAATTTGTGTTAAATTTATGAACTTTTTGGGGATATTTAGCTAATTTTATTGTAACCCACTATGAGTATTTGCGAAAATTTATGTAATACAAACATAGGGGGAAATGACAGGTGGGAAGATTGGCAAGGCTTAAGCTTTCAACGAAGTTTATTTTGATTACGGTTGGTTTACTGATTTTGTTTTCGGCAATTATTTCGGTCATCCTTAATACAGTAGTTGCTGATTCAATTAAAGAGGCGGCTACCGAAAAGGCGAAAGGTGATCTCGCACTCGGATATGAAACAATTGACCTTAAATATCCAGGAGAGTGGAGATCAGAAGGGGATAAGCTTTATAAAGGAAGTGCCCTGATAAATGAGAATGAAGAAATAGTCGATTATATAGGGGAATTGACAGGAGGAACTGTAACCATTTTTAATGGGGATACAAGGGTAACGACAAATGTTGTCAAAGATGGAAAACGGGCGGTAGGCACCCAGGCCAGTGAAGAAGTTGTTAAGCATACGCTCGAGGGCGGCCACACGTTTTATGGGGAAGCAAATGTGGTGGGACACGAATACCAGACAGCTTACCAGCCAATCAAGGACCAAAATGGAAAAACGATCGGCATGTGGTATGTAGGAGCACCGGTTGACATGGTAAGCAAGGCGATCAGCAATATTAATCTAGTGCTATTGTCTTCTCTTGCTGGTTTGATCCTGGTATCGCTGTTGGTGATTCTGCCGTTTACAAATAGAATGAATAAAAGGTTGCTTCTGCTGGGGCAGGCGCTTGAACATTCGGGTAAAGGCGATTTTACGATAGAAGTATTTGACAAAGGCGGGGATGAAATCAGCAGACTTGCCGAAAGCTACGGAAAAATGAGGGGAAATCTTGGTGATCTTGTCCTTCAAATTAGGGAGGCTGCTGAAACAGTCGCTGCTTCCGCAGAGGAATTAAACGCAGGCGCAGAGGAGACTGCGAGAGCTACCGATTCAATCGCCAGTTCAGTACAAGAGGTTGCTTCGTCTGCAGATGAGCAGGTAAAGCATACGGATGAGTTAAATCATACTGTCCGCACAATGACTGCCGGGATACGTAATATTGCCTCTGGTGCTGAAGAAGTAAAGACAGCCGTAGAGCGAAATTCATCAGCAGCACAAACCGGTGCTCAAATCATGGAGAAAACCAGACAGCAAGTATTAACCATAAATGAAATGACGAAGGCGACATCACTTTCAATTCATCAGCTTCAGGAAAAATCGACAGAAATTGGCAGCATCATCAATATTATTACCGCCATTTCAGAACAGACGAATCTATTGGCGCTCAATGCAGCGATAGAAGCTGCAAGGGCTGGTGAACATGGGAAAGGCTTTGCGGTGGTTGCTGCAGAAGTCAGGAAATTGGCGGAACAGTCGAACAAATCGGCGAGCCAGATACAGGAGCTGATCGGCAGCATTCAAAAAGATATTAGTGAATCGGTAGTGTCTATGGAGAACGGTCGATCAGCCATTAGTGAAGGAATCGGACTTGCCGATGAAGCAAAGGAATCCTTTGATAAAATCAATGATTCGATTCAATCCGTCAATGCCCAAATAGGAACAGTCTCACAATCTGTTCAAGGGTTGGACAGTGGGACAGAAAACATGCTGGGTGTATTAAGCGAGATTGTCGGCCAGATTCAGCAAACGTCGACTGCTTCTCAATCTGTTGCTGCGGCTACTGAGGAACAAAGCGCATCAATGGAAGAAATCTATGCTTTCTCTCAAAGTCTGAGTTCATTGGCAGAAGACCTGCGCAGTTCTGTGCAGCAGTTCAAGTTATAAAGAAAATATCAAACTCCAAAACTCCGTCCTGGTTCGTCTTGCCTGGACGGTTTTTTTTGAAAGATGTTTTCTCATCATATACCTTATTAGTATGAATACTGACAATGATAGGAGCATTAAACCAGGACATCTTCCCAAGAAAAGCATAAAGCAGCCTTCATGAGAAAGCCTCCCCTTTATTACGTAAAATAAGCCTCTTACCCCTTTGTTGTTCAAAACGCTAAAAAAAAGGTAAAATAGAAGCAATTATAATAGGTAGCGGTGATAATGATGCAGAAAAAATATACGGTCATATACGAGGAGATTTCGCGTCAAATCCATGAAGGGCATTTCCCACCTAAGACAATTCTGCCTTCAGAAAATGAATTTGCTGAGAGCTATCAAACATCAAGAGAAACAATTCGCAAAGCGCTCAACCTGCTTGCGCAAAATGGTCTTATCCAGAAAATCCGCGGTAAGGGTTCCTTGGTTCTCGATTTAAAAAAACATCAATTCCCCATATCAGGGCTGGTAAGCTTTAAAGAACTTGCAGAAAATATGGGCAGCGAGGCAGCTACCACGGTGGAGGATTTCAGCCTTCAGTTA
>DMSR01000183.1 GCA_003457145.1 Bacillus sp. (in: firmicutes) | reverse complement strand
GATGCCTCTTTCTATGAATGAAAGAGGCATTTTTCTTTCAAAAAACCTTATTGGGGGGGGACAAATAATGATTGAAGTAAGGGAATTGTTCAAGGTATATGAAACAAAAAAAGGAAATGTAATCGGAGTTGACCATGTTTCATTAAAGGTGAATAAAGGGGAAATTTACGGAATCGTTGGTTACAGCGGTGCAGGGAAAAGTTCCTTATTGAGGTGCTTGAATCTCCTTGAGAAACCGACTTCAGGAGAAATTGTCATTGATGGAGTCGTGCTGACCTCCTTAAGCAAAAGCGAGCTGAGAAAAGCACGCCTGAAAATAGGAATGATCTTTCAGCATTTTCATCTTGTCAGTGCGAAAACGGTTAGTGAAAATATCGCCTTTGCTTTAAAGGCGGCTGGAGTGCCAAAAGCGAAAATAACTGACAGGGTTCTTGAGCTTCTCGACATGGTAGGCCTCTCTGATAAGAAGGATGTATATCCAGCCCAATTATCCGGAGGACAAAAGCAGCGTGTCGGAATCGCCAGGGCGCTGGCGAATAACCCATCCGTCTTATTATGCGATGAAGCTACCTCCGCACTCGATCCAAGCACAACCAGATCAATATTGTCCTTGTTAAAGAAAATCAATAATGAGTTAGGAATCACAATTGTCCTGATTACTCATGAAATGGAAGTAGTCAAGTCAATTTGTGACCGAATGGCAGTCATGCAGGAGGGGAAAATCATCGAGGAAGGAAATGTGTATGAGCTGTTTGCCAATCCGCAACAGCCGCTTACAAGAGACTTTGTCAATTCAATTCTTCAATTCGAACTTCCTGAAAGGCTTCTGGAGGAGCGGGATGGAAAAATTATAAAGATTTATTTTCAAGGGGCGATTGCCGAGCAATCAGTCATCTCTGATGTATTCCAAAAATTCAAGGTAAGAGGAAATATCCTGCATGGAAAGATTGAATACATACAGGATACTCCGCTAGGAATCTTTATTATGAGTGTCGCGGGTGAAGCCATCGAGATTGACCGGGCGATTGCCTATATCGGTTCAAGGACGAAAAATCTGGAGGTGATTCAAGATGCTGCCTGAGAGTTTGATCTCGCTGCTTCCGGAATTGAATAAAGCATTTTTTGAAACGATTTACATGGTAGGGATTGCAGTCCTTGTGTCAGTAATCGTCGGTCTGCCTACCGGTGTTTTGCTATTTGTGACTGATAAGGGATTGTTCCTCGAGAATCAAATTTTTAAAAATATTGCCGGATTCATTGTAAACATGATTCGCTCGGTGCCGTTCATCATTCTATTGATCGCCTTGCTGCCGTTAGCGAATTTAATCGCCGGTACGACAATCGGCCCTACAGCAGCTTCTGTCTCACTTTCAGTGGCAGCGATTCCGTTCTTTGCAAGAATAGTAGAGCAGAGCCTGCGGGAAATTGATAAGGGGGTAATTGAGGCGGCTGTTGCAACACGTGCAACTCCTTGGATGATCATAAAAGATGTCTTGATTCCAGAAGCCCGTCCGAGAATTGTCCAGGGGGTGACCATAACAATTATCAGTTTGGTAGCTTACTCAGCAATGGCTGGGATTGTCGGAGGCGGCGGGGTTGGTGACCTGGCCATCCGCTTTGGATATTACAGATATGACAATACGATCATGATCACCACCGTTATTATTTTAATTTGCCTGGTCCAGCTGATTCAATTCGGCGGAGACAGAGTTGCAAGATTAGTTGATAAAAGATAAAGCACTCATCTAATTTTGCTCGGTAACACGTTAGTCGTTAAACAATAATAATACAGCCAAAAAAATGGGGGTCTTTAAAATGAAAAAACTATTTATTTCAGTTATGTTGTTAGTATCAATCGGATTGCTTGCCGCATGTGGCAGCGATTCTGCATCAAGTGGAGATGCCAAAGCAGAAAAGAAGCAAGTGACGTTCGGGGCCACTTCCGGACCTTACAGCGATATGGTTACAAAAGCAATCAAACCGCTGCTTGAAAAAAAGGGCTATGAAGTAAAGGTAGTGGAATTCAGTGATTACATCCAGCCAAACCTGGCGTTATCAAAGGATGATCTTGATGCAAACCTTTTTCAGCACAAAGTATATATGGAGACATTTGCAAAAGAGCATGATATTGATTTATCAGAAGTCATTGTAGTCCCTACTGCTCCAATGGGAATCTATTCAAAGAAATTCAAGTCACTGGATGAAGTGGCAGAAGGCTCAGACCTTGCGATTCCAAACGACCCAACCAATGCTGCCCGTGCCTTTTTGATTCTTGAAGATGCTGGGCTGATTAAGCTGGATCCAAATGCAGATCCACTTACAGTTTCGGAAAAAGATGTGAAAGAAAATGTTAAAAACCTGCAATTCAAGCCAATTGAAGCGGCGCAGCTTCCAAGATCTGTCGACAGTGTTGATTTATCTGCCGTTCCCGGCAACTTTGCCCTTGCTGCGAAAATGAATCTGCTTGATGCACTTCAGCTTGAAAATATGCCAGATCAATACCGCAACCGTGTGGTTATCAATACAAAGAATGAGGAGGCTCAATTCGCAAAAGATATCAAAGAAGCTGTCGAATCAGAAGAATTTGAAAAAGTAATTGATGAACAATTCAAAGGCTTTGGAAAGCCAGAGTGGATGGAGAACCGATAATACCGTCTTTCTGAAAAAACATTTATCGGAAGAGTAAGACTGAGCGTAAAAAGTCAGTTTTAAGTCTGTTGGG
>DMSR01000341.1 GCA_003457145.1 Bacillus sp. (in: firmicutes) | reverse complement strand
GCCGGATATCCGCAGCGTAGGAGTCATGGGAGATGCAAGGACATACGATTATACAATCGGAATCCGTGCAGTTACTTCAATTGATGGAATGACTTCCGACTGGGCGAGAATCCCGTGGGAAGTTCTCGAGATCATTTCAACTAGGATTGTGAATGAAGTTAACCATGTAAACCGTGTGGTTTATGACATTACGAGCAAACCGCCTGCTACCATCGAATGGGAGTAAAGTACGAACAATTTTCAAACGAACATGAAAATTGTTCGTTTTTTTTATTGACGGAGGCAAAAAGTCCTGATAGAATAAAAAAGAACTAAATAATTTGTCAAAATTCGTCGTATAATCTTGGGGATATGGCCCAAAAGTTTCTACCGAGCTACCGTAAATGGCTTGACTACGAGGTATATAAATAAAAACAGGTCTGTTTTAGCATTCATTTTTATTTCTGTCCTGTTATTATTTCAATTGCCTGCAGTCAACGCCTCGGTATCTCCGTGGCGTTTTCTTTTGGTTGTATTTCCTGAATATCAATGTTCAGGGGGAATGAAAAATGAGGAAATATTTTGAGTTTGAGAAGCTTGGCACGAACTATCGCCGCGAATTCATGGGCGGGATGACAACGTTCCTGGCAATGGCTTATATTTTAATCGTTAATCCAATTACATTAACATTGGCAGATGTACAGGACCTGCCAGATGCATTAAGAATGGACTATGGTGCGGTCTTCGTAGCTACTGCGCTTGCAGCAGCACTCGGGTCGATCATCATGGGCGTGCTTGGCAAATATCCAATCGCGCTGGCTCCGGGCATGGGATTGAATGCATTCTTTGCGTACACTGTTGTTCTAAGTCACGGTGCACCATGGCAGCACGCACTAGCAGCTGTCTTCATTTCAAGTGTTTTCTTCCTTTTGCTTACTATCTCGGGCTGGAGGGAAAAAATCATTAATGCAATACCGGTCGAACTTACNNTAAGCACGCGGTCGGAGCGGGTATTGGATTATTCATAACTTTTATTGGTTTAAGAAATGCGAATATCATTGTCGATAATCCAGCAACACTTGTAGGCCTTGGCGACTTGACAAACGGCAATACATTGCTTGCACTTTTCGGATTAGTAATCACAATCATCATGATGACAAGAGGAATTCATGGGGCAGTGTTCTTCGGAATCATTTTAACTGTCATTGCCGGAATGATCTTTAACCTTATTGATACTCCTGAACAGGTAGTGGGAGCTGTACCAAGCATTGCCCCTACATTTGGAGCAGTTTTTACGGCTTTCGGTGATCCATCCTTTTATACTGCAACCATGCTTGGCATCATCTTGACATTCTTATTTGTTGATTTCTTTGACAATGCCGGTACACTCGTGGCTGTTGCAAACCAGGCGGGCTTAATGAAAGACAATAAGCTTCCGCGAGCTGGGCGTGCACTTTTTGCTGATTCAATTGCATCTCTTGTCGGATCAATCTTTGGAACATCAACAACAACTTCATATATTGAATCATCTGCAGGTGTTGCATCTGGAGCGAGAAGCGGGTTTGCATCCCTTGTTACCGCAGGATTCTTTTTACTGGCATTATTCTTCTTCCCGGTTTTATCTGTCGTAACAGCGCCAGTAACAGCTCCTGCCCTGATTATTGTTGGAGTATTGATGGTATCCTCCCTTGGGAACATCCAATGGAATCGCTTTGAAATCGCTGTTCCTTCTTTCCTGACCATCATCGCGATGCCGCTATCCTACAGTATTGCAACTGGAATCGCGGCCGGTTTTATCTTTTACCCGATCACGATGCTCGTTAAAGGCCGCGGAAAAGAAATCCATCCGGTCATGTATATCTTCTTCGTAATATTTGTTCTTTATTTTATGTTTTTAACAGAATAGTAAATTTGGTTCAGCGAATATCGCTGAACCTTTTTTATTAACTTAATAATCCAATAGATGCAAAGGTCTCCTCATTGACTTCTCTTTATTCCTTTTATACGATAGTTGCAAAGAATGAAGCGGAAACGGGGACGCAGCATGGATAAAATCGAAGTGAAAAAAGGGTTGAACAATAATGTCATGATTGCTGACCATCCTAGATTAGGAGAAGTAATCTTGATTGGCAAAGGAATCGGATTCAACCGTAAAAAGGGCGATGTAATAGAAGAGGGGCAAGCTGAAAAGATGTTTGTCCTAAAGGATGAAAAAGAACAGGCGAATTATATTAAATTGCTGCCTTTTGTAGAAAACGACCTTCATGAAGCGATTATCTCTTCTATTGAACTGATCAAGAAAAGAACTGCGAGCACGCTGAATGAGCATATCCATGTTGCGCTGACGGATCACTTGATGTTCGCAGCCAGCCGCATGTCCCATGGTATGGAATTCAAAAATCCCTTTTTAGTGGAAACGAAGACCTTGTATCCCGCCGAATTTGAAATAGCCAAGGAAGTAGTCGAGCTAATCAAAGATAAATCAGGAATTGAATTCCCGGACGGAGAAACAGGATTTATCGCCTTGCACATACACAGTGCTGTAATGAACCGCAATCTGTCGGATGTAAATAAACACTCGCAGCTTGTGACAAAGTTGGTACAGATGATTGAAGATAATTTAGATATAAAGATTGATAAAGATGGCATAGATTACACCCGGCTCGTACGACATATACGTTTTACGATTGAAAGAGTCAATAATGGGGAGCAAGTTGAGGAACCAGAAAAAATTTCTTCCCTCTTGAAAGAAGAATATCCTGTATGCTACAATCTTTCATGGAAACTCATTAAAGTGATGCAACAAACCTTGAAAAAACAAGTGTGCAATGCTGAAGCAGTGTATCTAACAATGCATTTGCAGAGGCTGCAGAAGAAAGTTAAATAGGCAATTATTTTTTACGTGTTACTGATTCGATCAGGCATGAGTAAAGAATGTAATTGAAAAGTAGGTTTATGGGTAATATATCCGTATGCTTCTTTCGATTTACATCTTTCTCATGCCTTTTTTATTTGTTTTTTTAATGTTTGTAACCGCTTAAGGAGTATAAAAAATAACAGGAGGTATTCCTATGTTTAAGAAAGCTTTTGGTGTTTTACAAAAAGTAGGGAAAGCGCTCATGCTGCCAGTTGCACTATTGCCAGCAGCGGGTATCCTGCTAGCGCTCGGTGCCGCACTCCGCAACCCTGCTTTGTTGGAGCTTGCTCCATTTTTAGATAACAGTGGTGTCAATATGGTAGCTGCTGTCATGCAAAATGCTGGAGACATTGTCTTCGGTAACTTGCCGCTCTTGTTCGCGGTTGGTGTAGCTGTCGGTTTGGCTGGTGGTGAAGGAACTGCTGGTCTGGCAGCAATCATCGGTTACCTGATCATGAATGTAACGATGGGTACGGTTTTGGGGATTACGGCAGAGGATGTAAACGGACTTAATTACCAAAGTGTCCTTGGCGTACCAACACTTCAAACCGGAGTATTCGGCGGTATTATTGTCGGTATCCTCGCCGCGGCACTTTACAACAGGTTCTATGAAATTGAATTGCCATCTTACCTTGGCTTTTTTGCCGGTAAGCGATTTGTTCCAATTATTACGGCTGGAACTGCCATCCTTCTAGGGTTAGCGATGATTGTCGTTTGGCCTCCAATCCAAAACGGGCTTAACGCATTCTCGCAAAACATGGTTCACGCAAACTTGACTCTGTCAGCTTTTATCTTTGGTGTTGTTGAACGTTCATTGATCCCGTTCGGTCTTCACCACATATTCTATTCGCCATTCTGGTTTGAGTTTGGTTCATATACTACAGAGGCTGGGAATGTTGTTCGTGGCGACCAGCGTATTTTCATGGCCCAGATTGCGGATAATGTACAAAATCTGACTGCAGGTACGTTCATGACAGGTAAGTTCCCATTCATGATGTTCGGTCTTCCGGCTGCAGCGCTAGCTATTTATCATGAAGCACGTCCTGAAAGAAAAGTAGTTGTTGGCGGTTTGATGTTATCTGCTGGATTAACGACTTTCCTTACAGGGATCACAGAACCACTTGAATTCTCATTCTTGTTCGTTGCACCTGTATTGTTCGGTGTGCACGCTCTATTTGCGGGCTTGTCATTCATGACCATGCATCTTTTGAATGTAAAAATCGGTATGACTTTCTCTGGCGGTCTAATCGACTACATCCTATTCGGGTTAATTAACCCGCAGACAAATGCTTGGTTAGTTATTCCGGTTGGTTTAGTATTCGCGTTAATTTACTACTTTGGATTCCGTTTTGCCATCCGTAAGTTCAACCTGATGACCCCTGGTCGTGAAGCGGTTGAGGAAAATGACGAAGAGGGCGGAGCAAAAGGGCAAGCTGGTGACCTTCCTTATGAAGTGCTTGAGGCAATGGGCGGACAGGAAAATATCGCTCATTTAGATGCATGTATCACTCGTCTTCGTGTATCTGTCAAGGATATCAAGAGTGTTGATAAGGAACGCTTAAAAAGACTTGGCGCTGCTGGTGTGCTAGAAGTTGGCGACAATATCCAGGCCATCTTCGGTCCGCGCTCCGAGACAATTAAGGGACAAATGAAAGATATCATGAGTGGCAAGAAGCCTCGCCGGGTCGAGACAAATCAGGCAGAAGAGGTTGAGCAGCAAATC
>DMSR01000102.1 GCA_003457145.1 Bacillus sp. (in: firmicutes) | reverse complement strand
ATATAGCTTATTGGCTGAAAACCGTGAATACCACAGTTACATAGGGCAGTGGAATGGACAGGATGTAGCGGTTGTAAGCCACGGTGTTGGAGCACCGGGTGCCGCGGTCTGTTTTGAAGAACTGATCATGGGCGGAGCAAAGTATATCATCAGGGTTGGCACTGCAGGTTCCTATCAGAAGGAAATCACGCCTGGCAGCATCGTGATCAGCACCGCATCGGTCAGCACCGACGGACTCACTAAGCAAATCGTTCCTGCTGGTTTTCCGGCGGTAGCAGACCGTTATATTATAGAGGCATTAGCTAGAGCAGCTACTGATCATAACGGAGAAATCACCATACGTGAGGGGATTACGCTTACTCTAGATGCCTTCTACTCGGGGGTGATCGATTTCCCTCATGAGCTATACAAAAAGGCTGGTGTGCTGGCAGTCGAAATGGAAAACTCTGCACTTTACGTAATCGCAGCACTGAAGGGAATAAAAAGCGGAGCAATCCTGGCAATCGATGGCTATGCAGATGCCGAGCTAAGAAAAGAGTACAATCCGCATACCAACCATGTGGCAAAAGCCGTCGAGGCAGAATCAGAGATTGCGTTGAATGCGATAACTACTATTTAATTTTTCTTCAACATCCGCAAATGACGAGAATAAAACCATAAAAACGAAAAAGTCTATTTGTGAAAGAGTCGATATTTATCGGCTCTTTATTTATGATTTTAAGATTTTTGGATAGGAAAAATGGATGACAAAACCATTCTGAAATGATCATACTGCATGCTTTTCCTTTGTTAATCAAATCATCTCCATCTTTGTGGCCGATTTCACCCTTCTTATACTTAGGGAGTGACTTACATCACTCCATTGACACCCTTTATTAAGTAGAATAAAACCTAAATGATATAGTTACAACATAAACATGGTATAATCTTTTAAAAGAAATTACGGAGATTGACATAGGAGATGACCCATGTGAAACCTATAGAAAGATTTTCGCATTACATAATCCAAAACGCTGAGGAAATTAGTAAGGAAATTATTGAGTACAACCTGGAAAAATTGGAAATACAGCTCCCTGCAGAAATCATTGAACAGTCAGCAAAAACGAACCGAAAATTCCTTGAATTCCTTGGTGATACACTGAATCTTGACAAAGGAACAGTGGCTGAAAAGTTCACTGAATGGCATAAAGAAAGAGTGGCCAATCAGCCATATCAATTCGGTTATGAAGAAATCGCCAGTATATTAAAGCCCTATGCAGAAACCAGGCTACAGCTGATTGAAATGCTGACGAAAATCTCAATCGAAGAGAGACTTTCCACAGAAGAAGTGGTTTATATCAATAATCGAATCAGCTACCTGCTTGACTTGAGCATTACGGAAACGATGATCGAACGCGAAAGGTTAGCTAACGAATTGAACAAGAAGAATCAAAAAATCATCACAGAGCTATCATCCCCAATCGTGCCGCTGGAAAAAGGAATGGCCATCCTTCCTTTAATTGGCGAATTCGATTACGAACGAAGCGACCATATTTTGAACCATGTCGTTCCTAAAGTCAGTGAACATAAAATAAAGATGCTGATCATCGACTTCTCCGGGATTGCCACCATCGATGCAGAAGTCGCAGCACGTATTTTCAATATCCACAAAGTACTTAGGTTGATCGGTATCGAAACGATGCTGACCGGTATCCGTCCCGATCTCGCAATTGATGTCATTAACACCGGTATCGATTTCTCTAAATTGAAAACATTTGGAACCGTTCAGCAAGCCATCTTGGCAATAGCGAAATGAGTAGAACATGCACAGCAGTTGAATAATCGCCTTTTAGCGTCAGGCAAAATAGAAATGTATTAAAATGGATAGGAACCGATTTCAGCAGTTATGGTAAAATATTAATTGCACAGGTACATATAACAGAATATAGCTTGGAGGACATACATTGGCTTATCAATTATCAGACCGTTTTAAAATGTTTACGTTGAATTCTAATCCTAAATTAGCAGCAGAAATGGCTTCGCTTTTAGGATGCAAGTTAGGGAAAAGCTCTGTAACCCGATTTAGTGATGGGGAAATTCAAATTAATATAGAAGAAAGTGTTCGGGGAAGTGATGTTTATTTAGTTCAGTCGACTTCACAGCCCAGTAATGAACATATTATGGAACTTCTCATCATGATCGACGCATTGAAAAGAGCCTCAGCCAAGACCATCAATGTGGTCATTCCTTACTACGGATATGCAAGACAAGACAGAAAAGCCCGTTCCCGGGAACCAATTACCGCAAAACTCGTTGCTAACCTATTAGAGACAGCTGGAGCGAACAGGGTTCTGACAATTGACCTTCACGCACCGCAAATACAAGGTTTCTTCGATATACCAGTTGACCAATTGGTAGGTGTCCCGATTCTCTCAGAGTACTTCGATAATAAGGGGTTAGACGATCTGGTAGTTGTTGCACCAGATAATGGCGGGGTAGTAAGAGCAAGGAAGCTGGCAAGCCGCTTACATGCANNGTAGATAAACGCCGTCCTCAGCCTAATGTTGTAGAAGTGATGAATATCGTAGGAAACATCGAAGGCAAAAATGCCATCCTGATTGATGATATGATCGACACAGCAGGCACCATTACATTAGCAGCTAATGCATTAATGGAAAAAGGTGCAAAAGCAGTGTATGCATGCTGTACACACGCTGTACTCTCCGGAGCAGCCATCAGCAGAATAGAAGCATCAGCAATTAAAGAATTGGTCGTAACCAATTCAATAGAGCTCCCAGAAGAAAAAATGATCAGCAAACTTACCACATTATCAATTGCACCATTGCTTGTCGAGGCAATTAACCGTATTCATAATGAAAAAGCAGTAAGTCCTCTTTTTGAATAAAATAGAACCTTCAAGCCAACTACGTTATATAGTAGTTGGCTTGAAGGTTTTTTAAGTGCAACGGCGACTATTGACTTTACTGAGAGAATAATGAACCGAAACAGTCCCTTTTNNCGAAGAGGCTCCCAGATCGGAAAATTTGTTGTCACTTCGTAATAATGATTGAAAACGGTGATGCTTTGCTTTGTATCTGGAGAGCGAACAAGCAGAATTCGTAAATAGCATTAATGGCGAATATGAGATGTTCTTTAAAAACCAAAACCAACACGTTGATTCGCGGATTCCATCTCCCAATCTTTTTGCCTGGATTTTTTATTGGCAGCCTGGAGTTCTGAATAAATATGCTCTATATCTACAACCTGCTCATAATGATATTGAAGGGCAATAGCTGTATATAATTCATTTAGCTGCGCAAATGAAAATCCTTCGGAAGCTTGAACGACCCGATCGAATTCATCTGCTGTAATGAATTGTTCGATATTTTTACGCTGTAAGTAAAGAGAACGCATAGCTTTTGATGGCAATTTTAGTTCATAGGCCCGGTCGAAACGGCCAGCCCGGTTGATCAAAGCAGGATCGATTCTTTCCGGATAGTTGGTTGTTCCGATCAGAAAGATTCCTTCTTTAGAAGTGGCTCCATCCAAAGTGTTTAAAAAATAAGAGCGAACATGCTCCGGCATCGAATCAATATCCTCAATTACTAAGACCATGGGAGCCATTTTTGACACAGATGTAAAGACTTCCTTAATCGAATAACTAGATGTGTACTCTGTAATTTGCCAATAAGCGACCGGTGCGGATATGCTGTTGGCAATGGATTTAACAAGAGTGGTTTTGCCATTTCCAGGTTTTCCGTAAAGCAGGATTCCTCTTTTAAAGGGAATGTTATATTTAGTATAAAACTCTTTACTTTCGGAAAAGAATTCATCGATGGAACGATAAATTTCTTTCTTTATTTTTTCTTCCAGGAAGACTTCATTCCTATTAACTAGGTTTGTGATCTTTTCCTTATCGGTTTCTACTCCATCGTCTGTATCCGTATAAATGGTCACATAATTTCGGATGTATTCTCGCTTTCTCCTTAGTACATAACGAAGAAACTCCTCTAAATAATGGTGACTTTCACATAGAATTAAATCGTGAGTGGTATCCATGTGATTTTGAAAAATAGGAACACGTGCGAGGGCGACCTTAAAGTCCGGATAATAATAAACCGAATTATCCAATCGAGGCTTTGTAATTAACTCCATGACTTTTTCTGTGTGGTTAGAAGAAACGGTCTCTGTTTCAACCACATCAAGTATATGGAACGCCAGATGAACATTACCGCTTTTTGACTCGAGGTCCTCCTCAAGGATCTCCCAAATCTCATTAGAGGTTTCATCATCAGCAAATAGTCCGAAGTCTATCCCAAAGGCATGAAGCAACTTTTCCTTAATCTGATGAATTAAATAGCCATACTCATAATAGTTAGGCAGATGATTGGGGTCCATTTCTTTAAATGATAAAACAAACTCTTTATTTTTCATTTGGATTTCTTCCCTTATAAATGATAGAAACACTGAAATTATTTTATCTTAGATCCGGAATAATGAATAGGAGAAAATTCAACCAAGAACCCTGGTGCGGTTTATGGTTTTTTGCTGGTATAACATTTTTAAAGTGATTGTTGGAGTGATGATTGACATTGGAGTTGGGGAATAATATAACTCTTTAATAAATAGTACAGAAAGGAGAATAGGTAGGAACTATAAATTCTCAAAGACGTTATGAAAACTTTATAAAAAGAGTTTCTAAAAGTAATAGAGTTTGGGGATTAAAGAGTGAGGTTGGATGGTGCGTTCGAATCGAAAGAGTATGGAGATACAGAACTTATGCTTTTTTGGGATCTTATACTAGACAATGCGCAATAGCAGAAAGGTCCATTACAAACCAGAACCAATACCATTAGAAGAGTTCATGAATAAAGAAGGTTTGTTGGTTGGGTCTAACTGAAGTTGATTGGATTAATGTTCGGTGACTTTCCGGTTAATTAGACATCAGCTACCTTATCAAGTAAAATCAAGATGTTTGGATGTACTATAACTTGGTATCTGTAAATTAAAAAGATGTTATGTATAAGAAAATACATTATAAGTAGAAAAATCAATCCTGATCATGATTTGGTTTGTAAAGGGGACAAACGGATTGTCCCAGGGTGCATAGACAATTCGATAGTTTACTTTCAAAACCAACCAGGGAAGGAAGGAGTTAGTTATGACAGAAAACATTAATGAAAAATTATATAAAGCAATTATTGAGAATAAGACGGCATTGGCTGATCAATGGTTAAAGATGAGAGAAAAGAGGCCTAACTCCATCTACTCTGCTGATGCTGATGAAATGTATGAGAAGCTATTGAGGGAGCAGAATGCTCTGACAACAAAAACAATTGCCAGCTCGTTATTGGATGATCAGAAAGAATACCATGAGAACCGTGAACAATGGGTAACCACAGTAGCGAAGAGCCGGGCAGATTTGGGCACTCCCATTTATGAAGTGCTTGAAGCTGTCCATCGATTCCGGACAGTCATTATGAATTTTTTGGATACATATGTCGCGGAGCACGAAGAAGCCACTTCCAAGCAGCATCTGCTG
>DMSR01000229.1 GCA_003457145.1 Bacillus sp. (in: firmicutes) | reverse complement strand
TAGAAGCAAAAAAAGGATGATTAAACCTTTCCATTCCAGGGAATATAGCAGGATTAATCATCCTTTTTTTGCTTCTATGGATAAAAGTCATCAGGCTTGAGTGGATTGAGGAAGCTTCAGATTTCCTTGTTAAGCACTTGTCATTTTTTTTCGTTTCCATATCAGTAGGATTGATGACGATCGGAGGCTTGCTGGCCAAGAATGGAGTGCAGCTTGCAGTTGTGTTGGTCCTTAGCGCGGTGATAGGGATGGCTTTTGCTGGTTTTGCGGCACAGTTTCTTGCAAGAAGGAAGGAGGCGTCCCAGGCTGAAAACGTTTATAACGATTTTTAGTATTCTATTGACCCTGGCTGCATATTTCCTATCTAGAAAGGCCGCCCATAAATATCCGTCTCCTCTGACATCACCGGTTTTTTTAAGCACAGTCATTGTCATATCAATTCTGTTGCTTTTGAAAATTCCTTATGAGGAGTATGTACCTGCTAGAGCGTTGATGACATACTTTTTAGGTCCTGCCACTGTTGCACTTGCCGTTCCGCTATATAAACAAAGAAGTGTGATAGCTGCCAATCTGGTTCCGGCATTTGCGGGATTATTCGCTGGTACTGTATCTACAATAATTTCTGCTGTCATCCTGGCAAAATTACTTCACTTATCTAATAATATTCTTATTTCCTTGACTATTAAATCCATCACCATTCCAGTAGCTTCGGAGGTTTCAACCATAATTGGCGCGGATTCCATTCTCGTGGCTACGTTTGTCATGATTACTGGGATGTGCGGAGCAATGGTTGGCCCTTGGCTTATGGACATTATGAATATCTCTCATCCATTTCCAAGAGGCTTGGCGATTGGCACAATTGCGCATGGTATTGGAACAGCTGAAGCTGCAAGGGAAGGGGAGCTTCAAGGCGCCGTATCAGGAGCTGCGATGGGGTTGGCCGCAGTGATCACTTCGTTGCTCATACCTGTATTCCTGCCATTTTTATTATAATTTGTTTGGTCCATGTTAAACGGATATACAAAATCGTTCTCTTCACTCCGGTTATGAAAGTAAAAAGGAAGCTGATAATTTTCAGCTTCCTTTTTAAACTCCCCGGTCAGTCAATATTACAGTATTCAACGGGGCAGTTTTCGCAGTCTATTTCTTGTTTTAGGAATTGGAGATCATGGATGATGATTTTTTTCCGATCGATTGAAATAATGCCTCCATCGCGTAATTCTCCAAGCATGCGGCTCACACTTTCCCTGGCGGTGCCACAATAATTTGCCAAATCCTGGTTGGTAAGTGGGACAGTTATATGGATGCCATCTTCTCTTAAAATACCGTAACTGTTACTAAGCCTGATCAGTGTGGAATATAGTGCGCCTTTCTTTCCGTGCAAGACGAGGTCACGGAATTTTGTGATTGTTTTCCGTATGTGGTCATTCATCCATTTTAGGAATTGAAAGGCAAGCTTGCTGTTATTGAATAAGGTCTGCTCGAGGTTTTCAATATTAACGGCTGCGATTTCTACATCCTCGAGAACCTTTGCGTTAAAAAGGTAACGGGGTCCAACTGTAAACAAAGTCAGCTCACCTACGATATCATTTTCCTTGCATAACCTTAAATTAAGTTCTTTTCCCTCGGCGTTCATTTTTGAGATTTGGACTTTTCCAGAAAGGATGATATACATTTCTTTCGCTTCCTGGCCTTCGCGAAATAAAAATGTACCTTTTTTCAACCTGATGATTTTTTCCGCTGATTTTAATAATTCGCTAATCTCATAGGTCAGATTTTTTTGGTATTTATGATTCGCCACTCAATCTCCCACCTTTTCCGGTCCGTTCTTTATCCTTATTTAAATGAAATATAAACATCAGGTCAATAGAGAAAATGTGAACATTTATTAGGAAACTATTTTTTTAAATTTTTCTCGTTAATAAATGGACTGCCGTATTGACTTTTCAGATAACTGGGGTATAATATCATGGAAGTTATTTTATTTGAAATGGGAGTATGTTTTATGTTAGGTGTCGTTCTTAACTAATCCGTTAATTTTATACGGTCAATCCGATAGCACAATTAAATTTGGCCTTGCAGTAGGCTTATTTAATTATGGATTCGGTATTGGATGTTAAGAACAATGAACATAGTTAAGCATGCTCGAAATCCGAAAGCATAAGCTGTGTACATGTGTACACGGCTTTTTTTATTCGGAAATAGTGCTCGCAGGTTAAATCTGCGTGCATCCTTCAAGCCGCTTTGGACATTGTTCCATTGCGGTTTTTTTCTATTAATTCTGTGTTAACTAGCTTGTTGTTTTAGAATTCCAGCTACTCGCTTTCAAATAACAAAACAACTCTGAGGTCGATAAACACAGCACATATTAAAAGGAGGCTTTAAAAATGAACGATCAAACATTTAAGACACTTAGCTTTGATAAAGTTATCGAAATGATTTCAAGTTACGCATTGACTGAATTGGGACGTAAACAAATAAGAGAAATGCTGCCTTCAGTAAACTTGAAGCAAATCACATCCTGGCAGGATGAACTAACTGAAGCAATTGGGATTCTGAAAATCAGCTCGAGCATACCCGTACATGGACTTGAAGGTATGGAATTAGTGTTGAAGGGCTTTAACAAGGGAGTTCCACTTCGGCCAGACCAATTGACTATGCTGCTTTCCTTCCTTGAGACTTGCAATAAAATTCGCCGCTTTATGAAAGACAAGGAATTTTGCGCACCTAGGGTGTCGGCGTATGTATATGGAATCGAAGAGCTGCCTGAATTGGCAGCTGAGATTCAAAGGAGTATCCGCAATGGACAAATAGACGACTATGCAACGAAGGAACTTTTGAAGATAAGAAAACAAATTGCCATTCAGGAAGAGCGGTTGAAGGAAAGATTGAATCAGCTCCTTAAGTCAGCCAAGGTCAAGCCGTATTTGCAGGAATCGGTTATAAGCCAGAGAAATAACCGTTATGTGATTCCAGTGAAGAAGGAGTATCGCGCAAAGGTAAAAGGGTCTGTTCTTGATACCTCCGCTTCAGGCTCAACTATTTTCATTGAACCTGAGGAAATTGGTGCATTTCAAGAGCAGATGGAATGGCTATATTTAGATGAGCAAGCAGAAGTGGAAAAAATATTGTTATCATTGACTGGCATGGCTGAGGGAAAAGAAAGAGAAATTCGTCTGGCAATCGAAACTATGGTTCATTACGATGTGTTGTTTTCAAAAGCGAAATATTGTTTATCCATTGATGCAAAAAAGGTAGTGATGAGTGAGTCACCTATGATCAGGCTGGAAGATGCTCGCCACCCTTTGCTCGGAGCAAAAGCGGTGCCGCTAACAATCGAAATAGGTACGCAATACCATGCCCTAGTAATCACTGGGCCCAATACCGGAGGCAAAACTGTATCAATTAAAACAGCAGGCTTGCTAGTATTAATGGCTCAATGTGGGCTGCACCTTCCCGTTGAAAGTGGGAGTGCATCAGGTATTTTTCATAAGGTGCTCGTTGATATTGGAGATGGGCAAAGCATTGAACAAAGTTTAAGCACCTTCAGTTCGAGAATTGTCAACATCATCGATATATTATCTGAAGCAAATGATAGAACTCTTGTCCTTCTGGATGAACTCGGATCAGGAACTGACCCGGGGGAAGGGATGGGTCTGGCTACTGCTATCCTAGAGAATTTGAACAGTAAAGGGGCTACCCTGTTCGCAACTACGCATTATAGTGAAATAAAGGAATTCGCTGAACAGCACAACGATTTCATGAATGGTTCAATGGAATTTGACATTGAAACGCTAAGACCAACTTATCGATTGCGCATAGGGAAGGGGGGAGAAAGCCAGGCATTCGCAATTGCGCTAAAGCTTGGTATCCACCCAAAATTAATCGAACGTGCACACGAGATTACCTATAAAGAAGAGAAAGACTACACCGGGCTTTTCGAGGATGATCCTAAAGCATTAAGAGAGAAGGAGAAACAAATTATCATAAACAGGCACAAGAATAAGCAACCGAAGAAAAAATCATCAGTTGCAAAATTTGATATGGGTGACAGTGTTCATGTCTTAAACCTTCAAGAGCTCGGAATTATCTATAAAGGACCAGACCTTAATGGGAATTATATTGTCCAGGTAAAAGATAATAAACTGCAGGTGAATTATAAACGCCTTAAGTTGAATATCCCGGCATCGGAACTGTATCCACCTGACTACGATTTCGATATCATCTTCGAATCGAAACAAAACCGGAAGCTGCTTAATCAAATGGATAAAAAATATATAGAGGACAGTATTGTTAAGTTCGACTTATAACAATTTTCTATCTGCTAAATAGGGAATCAGTCTTACAAGATAGAAAAATAAATAGGTTAATGTATAGCTCAATAACCCTTTTGACAGTTGCCATATCAATAAATAAAAAAATCCGCGGATTTTTTTATTTATT
>DMSR01000542.1 GCA_003457145.1 Bacillus sp. (in: firmicutes) | reverse complement strand
CAGGCATTTTCAGTGGATTATTCAAGCAAAACATGTGGTACAAAATGGTGAAAAGTCAGCAGGAAGGTCATGAGTATGATGAAGTTGAGATTTTCCCGTCGACCATGAACGTTTCGCACAACATCCATGAGTTGGCGAGAAAGAAAGAGCAGGAAAGCATCATGGAATTAGAAAAGAAGGTAGACGCTCGAACAGAAGAGCTCTCATCTTTGGTTCAAGAGCTTTCTTCCCCAATCATCCCGGTTCTGCAGGATATTCTAGTCATCCCGTTAATCGGCAAATACAACGAAGAGCGGCTCAACAACCTGATTGAAAAAGCACTAGAGGAACTCACCAGGCTGAAGGCCAAATATTTGTTAATCGATTTAACGGGAATCAAGCAGGTTGATCCTTACACAATCCATGGCATCCAAAAATTGATTCAGTCAATCCGCCTGATTGGAGGCCAGTGCTTCATTGTCGGCGTGTCAGCCGAACTGAGCATCCAAATTTTAAGTTCCAACGTGAATCTTGAAGGAATCAAATCCTTCTCAAATCTGCAGCAAGGCGTGGAATATGCTGTCCAGCAGAATGGATATGAGTTAGTTAAAAAGAAATAAAAATGAGGCTGAACCGGGAAATTGCTGGTTCAGCTTTTTTCTGCATTGACAAGCACGGAAATGTATCCTGTACTGCATCTCATCTCGATAAATTGGGAATATCCGCAGACCATTTCCGTATGAAGGATCCTTTCTCCATAAAAACTCCATATTTTTGGAGTATGCTCAAGAGGGAGCTTCCAGAAAAGGAAGGCATTCGGGTTTTTAAATTCCAATAAATGTATGTTAGATTAAAATGAAGAAATTTTTTCAATACAGAATAAATGCCAGGGAGCATCCGATGAAATGGTATAGCAGATTCAAAAGTGTTTCTTTTAAAATTGGATTGATTTTTAGCGGAGTGTTCATTGCCTTGCTGCTGATTCTCGGGTTGACGATTTATGGTGTGTTTACAACCATTTTTGTTGACTATATTGAACAGGAGCTGGTTGAAAGAGCAAACAATCATGCCAGTATTCTTGAAAAGAATTTTGACAAGTCTACAATTGACCATGTGACCATGATGGAACAAGCTGTACCAACGGAAGTGTTGATTTCAGATGCTGCCGGACATGTTGTCGCTTCTTCCAGTGTTCCCGATAGTGATATGATGGAGCATATTGAGGTCGGTTCAGAGTTGAAGGATGGAAAAATAACGGTAAGTGACTGGCAGGAGCATAAATATATCATCGCTGTATCTCCAATAGGGAATGGTGAAGGCAATCTGTATATGTATTATCCTTCATCCATTCTAAGGGATATCGTGTTCACGATGAATGTGCTGATTATTGCAACAAGCATTGGCGTTTTCTTGTTGGCGTTTGGGTTAATCGGCTTTCTGTCGAGGAGACTGACAAAGCCTCTTTTACTTATGGAGGAGGCCACAATGAAAATGTCCCAGGGGAAGTACAAGCAGAAAATCCTTTACAAAGGCGATGATGAGATTGCCAGGCTGAGCAGCTCCATTCAGACACTCGGGGAACAGCTCCAGTATTTTGAAGACAGCAGAAACCAGTTCCTCTCTGCAGTGTCTCATGAAATCCGCACGCCACTCACCTACATCAAAGGCTACAGTGATGTATTGATGAAAGGCATGGGCGAAAATCCAGAAGAGAACCATCGATATTTGGAGATCATCAACAGGGAAGCCCAGCGGATTTCTTTTATGATCAATGACCTGTTTGAAATGAGCAAGCTGCAGGTTGGGCAATTCGAATTGAATAAAGAGCCGGCGGATATAAATAACATCATTAAAAGAGTGGTAACAAGCCTTAAACCGGCAGCACAGAAAAAAAGGCTGGATATTCGCACGGAGCTGGAAGAAGAGGTTCCTCTTCTTTCCGTGGATGATCAAAGAATGGAGCAGGTTTTCTATAATTTGATTGAGAATGGAATTAAGTATTCGGTCAAAGGCGGTGTGTCAATCCGCTCCTATTTAAGGAAGCAGCTTGTAGTTGTTGAGATTAGTGATACAGGCATAGGCATACTCGTGCAAGATATCCCTCTTGTGTGGGATCGATTTTACAGGGTTGACCAATCGAGGACAAGAAAAACTGGCGGAACGGGCCTCGGGCTTTATGTGGTCAAACAAATCATCGAAGCCCACGATGGTGACATTAAAGTAGAAAGCATGGAGAATCATGGCTCCGTCTTCACTATATACTTAAAAACTCAATAGGAGACAGCGATGGAAAAAATATTGGTTGTAGATGATGAATT
The DNA here is from genome assembly GCA_003457145.1 of Bacillus sp. (in: firmicutes). Taxonomy (GTDB): domain Bacteria; phylum Bacillota; class Bacilli; order Bacillales; family Cytobacillaceae; genus Mesobacillus. The sequence goes on along the minus strand of DMSR01000542.1, from coordinate 1,430 downwards.
TGAAATGAGACAGCTAATTGGACTGTACCTGCGGCAGGAAAGCTATCAAGTCGAGAACGCGGAGAACGGACAGGAAGCTTTGGAAAAAATAAAAAGAAATGATTATGACCTTTTAGTCCTTGATGTCATGATGCCTTTGATGGATGGGTGGGAAACGATCGGAAATGTAAGGAAGATTTCCGCTGTTCCTATCATCATGCTTACAGCGAAGGACTCAGTAAAAGACAAGGTGACCGGGTTATCCACTGGAGCAGACGACTATTTAGTGAAGCCGTTTGAAGCAGAGGAATTGCTTGCAAGGATCAAGGCTCTCTTGCGAAGGGCAAAAAGTAAGGGAGAAGAAGATGAAATTCTGAAATATCAAGGCATTATTATCAATCTTACTTCCAGGGTAGCAGTCTGCAATGATAAAATACTAAGCCTGACACAGACAGAATTTGATTTGCTGCATTCACTGATTGAAAACCGAGGCAAGGTGCTTTCGAGGGAGCAGCTTGTTGATAAAATATGGGGCATCGAGTTTATGGGGGATGATCGGACGGTCGACTCTCATATTAAGAATTTGCGTGAGAAGCTGAAAACTGCCGGGATTGACAAGAAACTCGTCAAAACGGTTTGGGGATTGGGATATAAAGTAGAATAAAGGTGAGCATATGAAACGTTTATTGCCGACTATAATATTATCGTTCTTCATACTGACCGGGATCTTCTTCCTTGTATTTGTCGTCAGGATGGTATGGTTTCCTCCTGGGCCAATGGGCATGATGATGGGGCGGGGAATGATGTATCATCACATGATGTTTTGGTTCGGTCAGTTAATCTGGGTGTTTTTTATCATGATGGGGATTTTCGTAATTGTCTGGATTGTTTTCAATATAAATAGAAGGAAATGACATTGAGCGGAACAACTGTCCATTCTTTCGAAGGTAAAGGGGTACAAAGACCTACCAGGGTCTGTACCCCTTTTTACGTTCCTTTTTTTAAAAAGAAAACTATTTGTTTTTCTACATATTTTCTTCATGATTGCCCTTTATATTTAAAATATAGAAAGGCAGAAACAAACGAGAGGAGGATGCGGCATGATGGGACCAGGGTTTGGGTACGGTTTTGGAGGCTGTGGATTGTTCGTATTTATTGGCATCCTGGCACTTGGTTTCTTCATTTATTTTATTTTGAAGGGCCAGAAGAAACAAGGACTAGAACNNGTCAAAGGCGCTGGATTTGTTAAATGAAAGACTTGCACGTGGCGAGATTTCACCAGAAGAATATCAGGAAATCAAAAAAGCAATCACCAAGTAGCAAGATCCACCAATTTACAGCAAGCAGAATGGATGCAGAAAGGAGAAGGGAAATCGCGATGATGGGACCAGGATATGGCTATTACGGCCGCTTTGGAATGGGAGGTGGGAGTTTCATGATGATTCTGGGTT